>NZ_ANBC01000380.1:0-6975 GCF_000341125.1 Nocardiopsis lucentensis DSM 44048
GGGCGCCCGGACACGGGCCGAAGCGAAGCGGCAGGCCCGAAACAAACTAGGGCGCGCGGACGATGCCCACACCGCGGTCGGCGGCGGCCACCTTGGAGTCGATCGCTCCGCTGTCGGCGTGGGCGAGCAGGCGGGAGGTCACGGTCGTGGCCGCGTGCGGGGAGGAGTCGGACAGGACGCGCTCCCACCACAGGGCGGCCACCCCCGCCACGTGCGGGCAGGCCATGCTGGTGCCGTTGAACGCCACCAGGCCCCCGCCCGTCTTGGCCGACAGCACCCCGACACCTGGCGCGCTGATCTGCGGGAACGTGTTGGAGAAGGGGGCGATCGTCAGTCCGGAGTCGCCCTGGCCGAGCGCGCCCACCGACACCACGCCCTCGGCGGCGGCCGGGAGGGAGACGGCGATCTCGTAGTCGGGGTGCACCTCGCGGCGGCTCTCGTTGCCCGCGGCGGCCACCACCACGGTCCCCTTTCCGAACGCCGCGCGCGCCCGCAACAGGTCCAGCAGGGAGTCGAACATCCGCAGGTTGGCGCGGTAGGCCTCCAGCGCCGAGGAGGTGGCCAGGTCGGTGGGCCACCCCTGGTCGACGAGGTTGGACACCAGTCCGGGGAAGTCGTAGCCGAGGGACATGGACACCACGTGGGCGCCCTGGTCCGCGGCCCACTGGATGCCCTGGAGCAGCATCTCGGAGTCGCCTCGGCCCCGGTCGTCGAGGACCTTGCCGACGAGGCCGCGTTCCACCCCGGGGGCCACACCGATGCGGGTGCCGTCGACGTCGCGGCCGAAGACCGTGCCCGCCACGTGTGTGCCGTGTCCCTGACGGTCACCGTCCCCGGAACCGGTGAAGTCCCGCTGCGTCAGGTCGACGCCGGTGAACGCCGGGTGCTCGGCGTCGATGCCGGTGTCCAGGACGGCCACGGTCACCCCGGCGCCGGTGGCCGCGGAGGTGTCGGCGCCCACGGCGGCCACGCCCCAGGTACGGGTCTCGTCGACGGTGGTCGCGGTGTCGGTGTCGTGGGGGGTGGGTTCGATGAGGAGGGTGGGCATGACGGGGGCGACCGCGCGGACCCGTGGATCGCGCGCGGCGTCGTCGAGGTCGTGCTTGTCCATCTCCAGGACCTCGACCACGGGCTCACCGGCGGCCTCGACGGTCGCGGCGAGCGTTGAGGGGCGCCTGAGACCACTGAGGTCGAAGGGGCCGGTGGTCGACGGACTTCCCGTGTCACGCAGGACGGTGCACTTCTGCCGCATGGAGCTCTCCTGAGGGTTGGAGGACATGACCCGACCAGTTTCTGGGCCCGACCACCGGAGTACACCCGTGACACGCGGTGATGCCAGTGGCTTTCGGGGCACAGATCCGTGCCCTCGGTATGACCCAGTTCACTCCAGCTAACAGTAGGTTCAAAAGTAAACGGGTATTACGCTTCTGGAGACGGCAAACGACCCCCGGAGCCCCCCATGACCGATCCCGCTTCCTTCGGCACCGCCCTGTGGTCCGTGCTGATCGGCGCCGCCTTCGTCCTGGCCCTCGGGCTGGCGATCATCTCCGACATGGCATTGCGCCGACGCGAGGACCGCGCCGAGGCGGCTCGCCGTGCCGGTGAGACCACCGAGCTGGTGCGGCACAACGGCCGTCCGGCCACCCGCTGACGGACGAGCGGCGCGCCGTCCCCGGGGTCCGCTCCCCGGGGACGGCCGCGTCCTACCGGGGGGACACCAGGCGGGTGAAGAGGTCCGGGTCGACATTGCCCCCCGAGAGCACCGCGACCGTCGAACCGGGTCGGCCCGGCTCCGTGGGCACCCGGCCCGCCATGACCGCGGCGGCGGCCAGGGCACCGCTGGGCTCGGCCACCAGACGCGACCCGTACGCGAGGGCGGCCACCGCGCGGGCGATCTCACCCTCGGTGACCGTCACCACGTCCGACAGCCGTGCCGTCAGGTGCGCGAAGGTGAGATCGGACAGGCACACCCGCACCCCGTCGGCCATGGTCCGCTGGGTGCGCTCGGGCGACCAGGCCACCCGGCGGCCGACACGCAGGCTCTCGGCGGCGTCCGCGGCCAGCTCCGGTTCCACTCCCACCACCCGGACCGGGCGGGGCCGCACGGTCATCGCCGCCGTGGCCACCCCGGAGGCCAGTCCTCCCCCGCCCACCGGCACCACGATCGTGGTCACCTCCGGCGACTGCTCCAGGATCTCCAGGCCCACAGTGCCCTGACCGGCGATCACACGCCAATCGTCGAACGGCGGAACCAGGGCCAGCCCCTCCTTGTCCGCCAACTCCCGAGCGGTGGACGACCGTTGCTCCGGGGGCACCGTGACCACCCGGGCCCCGCACGCTCGCACGCGCCTCACCTTCACCTCAGGCGCTCCCTCGGGGACCACCACCGTGCACGCCACACCCTGTTCCCGAGCCGCGTGGGCCAGCGCCAGGCCGTGGTTGCCGGAGGAGTGGGTCACCACCCCCGCCGCCCGCTCGGAGGGGGTGAGGAGCGCGACGGCGTTGGTGGCACCGCGCAGTTTGAACGCGCCGGTCGGCTGGAGGCTCTCCGGTTTGACGAGGAACGGCGGCCCCCCGTCGGGGCCGACCGTCAGGGGCGTGCGCACGACACGTCCTTCCACACGTGCGGCGGCGGCGCGGACATCGTCAGCGGTGACCAGTTCCATGGGGCCAATATGCCCACCCGTCGCCCTCCCCCACCCTCAACCGACGCCTCCGGCGCACCACCCCCCACACCGTCGCCCTCCCCCACCCTCAACCGACGCCTCCGGCGCACCACCGGCCCCAGCCCGCGCCCGGCGCGGACCGCTCTTTTTGCCCGCCGATTGCCGTGTCAGCCGAGAGGGCCGGGCGAGGTGCCGCCACGATGGCACCACGGCGTGCGTCGCGACGGGAGGAGCCGCTGTGGTGCCGGTTGGTGCTCCCGCTCATCGCCGCCGGAGCCGGGGCGGTGACCACGTACGCGCTCGCCGGGCCCGAGCTGCCGCTGTCCCTGCCCGCCTACCCCGGTCCGGCCCCGGGGGACGTGCTGTCCGGGTCGGCCATCGCCCTGGCCGGAGGTGCGGCCGGGCTGGCACTGGTCTACGCCTTCCCGGTGGTGCACGGCTGGTTCCGGCGGCTGCGCCACCCGGTGCTGATGGTCGGCGCGGGCGGGCTGGTCCTGGGGCTGCTGGGCGCACTCGGCGGACCGCTGACCATGTTCAAGGGCCTGGAGGAGATGAAGGAGCTGGCCGACCGGAGCGCCGACCTCGGTGTCGCCGCGCTGGCGGTGATCATCGTGGTCCGGATGGCGGCCCTGCTCACCGCGGCCTCGTGCGGGTTCCGCGGCGGCCGGATCTTCCCGGCCCTGTTCGCCGGGGTGGCGCTGGGACTCCTGGTCGCGAAGCTGGTCCCGGTCGTGCCGGTGTCGCTGGCGGTGGCGTGCGCGGTGCTGGGGATCCTCACCTCGGTCACCCGGCAGGGCTGGCTGAGCCTGTTCATAGCGGTGACCGTCGTACCCGACCTGGGCCTGCTGCCCGTGCTGTGCCTGGCGGTGCTGCCGGTGTGGCTGTTGGTCAGCGGGCGCCCGGAGATGGTGGTGGCCGCGCAGGCGGACTCCGAACAAGGCTGACACCGGGTGGCGGTCCCCGGCCGGGACCTCACCCGGCACGGGGACGGACGTCACCGCGCGACCGTCAACACCCGACCGGCGCCTCCGGCCCAGACCCCCCGCACCGGTTCACAGAACGACCACGTACCTCTCCCAGGGGAAGACGACGTCGTCCTTGCCCGCCTCCACCACCCTCCCGTCGGCCGAGTGGCACGAGCCGCCCATGACCTTGATGCGCGCGTTGGTCGAGTTGACCACTCCCGCCGCCTTGTCGGGAACGCTGACGCAGCCGGAGGGGTTGGCGCGGTGCACGGATCCCCCGTTCAGCGTGACGAAGACGATCTCGCCCCTGGCCGCGTCGGCGGGCCCGACGGTGCCCAGGGTGAGTGCGGCCGCGACGGCGAGGACTCCGGCGGTGGAGTACGGTCGGCGCATAATCCACTCCTTTAAGTGTCTATTTAACAACTGTCCGTAGTTGACCTGGATGTACATCTACCACGCGAACCGGCGCCCCGCCCCACGGCATGCGGTAGATTGCGGAACTCGATGCGTACTGAATGGACTCCCCAGGACCTGCCCGCTCGGGCCCTCTACCAGCTACTGACCGCCGTGGTGGTACCGCGACCCATCGCGTGGGTCTCGACCACCTCCGAGTCGGGTGTGGACAATCTGGCGCCGCACTCCTTCTTCACCGTGGCCTGCACGGATCCGGCGATCGTGCAGTTCACGTCGGTGGGGCGCAAGGACTCACTGCGCAACGCCGAGGCGACCGGGGAGTTCGTGGTCAACCTCGCCCCGGTGGGACTCCAGGAGCAGGTGAACGCGACCGGCACGCCCTACCCGCACGACGTGAGCGAGTTCGACGCGGTCGGCCTCACCCGGGAGGCGAGCAAGGCGGTGCGTCCGCCACGCGTGGCGGACTCTCCCGTGGCCCTGGAGTGCGTCCTGCACTCGACCGTGCGCCTGGGTGACTCGACGGTGGTCTTCGGCCGCGTGGTGCACGCCGCCGTGGCCGAGGAGGTCCTGGTCGACGGCCATCCGGAGGTCACACGACTGCGGCCGCTGGCGCGCCTGGGCCGCAACGAGTGGTCCGCGCTGGGCGAGGTCAGCGAACTCGACCGCCTGCCCTACCGCGCCTGAGCCGCCGCCCCGCCCGGGGCGGCTGCGTCCCCTCCTCAGGCGACCGGACGGTCAAAGGTCCAGGTCCCGCTCCGGCGCGGGCAGGGTGGGCAGGCGGGCGGCCACGGCCGACGGGNGCGCGATGCTGCGACGTCCGGTCGCGGCCCGGGCGAGCTCGAAGGCGCTGGCCCGCAGCTCCAGGTCGTCCCCGCCACCCAGCCGCCACTCCTGACCGGTGTCGGTGGCCACCACGCGCACGCCGGGCAGGGACTCGTCCCAGCCGCGCCCGAGGCCGCGCAGGACGAAGTCGGCGAGCTGGTCGGCGTAGTCGGTCTGGGGCGCCATCCCCAGGGCGCCGCGCAGGTCGTTCTCGTGGTGCCACACGTCGAGGGCGGGCAGGGCGTAGCGCGCCCTGGTCTCGCGGGCGAGGACCTTCAGGAGGGCGGGCGTGGCCGCACGCCACTCGGCACAGATCACGGGCAGGTCGTCTTCGGCTCGCTCGGCCACCTGACGAGCGGTCGCCTCGTCGTCTGAGGGCGGGGTGAGGCCCTTGTACGCGACGTCGACGCTGATCCCGGCCAGGTGGGCATAGGTCTGGCGCACATCCCAGGCGGGCAGCGCGGGGACGTCGGTGGCGAGCTGGTCGGCGGTGAGTTCGGCGGCCAGGTCGAAAAGCCTGTCCTGACAGCTGGTGTACACGCTGGCTGAGTCCATGCGCACACGCTACCGAACGGCGTTCGGACACGACCGGACCGCCCCCGGTGCGCCCACCGGGGGCGGTGGGGCCGGCGTGCCCCGAACCGGTCAGGAACCGGCGCCGCAGGTGAGCTCAGGGACCGCGGCGGGGCCCTGACGGGTTCCGGTGAAGCCGAAGGTGGTGGTCGCGCCCTCGGACAGGACGGCGTTGTATCCGGCGTCGACCGCGGTCACCCGGGACCCGTCGGTGGAGACGGCGGCGTTCCACGCCTGTCCGATCCCCTCACCGTCGGGGAGTTCCCACTCCACGGTCCAACCGTCCAGGTCGGTTCCGGCGGTGACGGTGACCTGGACCTGGAAACCGCCCTGCCACTCGTGCCGCACCGCGTACCCGGCCGTGCAGTCCGCGTCGGACGGAGGGTCGGTGGGCTCGTCCGTGGGCGGATCGGTGGGCTCGCCCCCGCCCCCGTAGACCGGCGCCTCCTCGGCGGTCTCGACGATGCCGTCGGAACCGTGGAAGATCCGGTCGCCCCACGCGGTCAGCCGGGCGGCGTCGAAGTCCTCGACCATGTCCAGGTACTCGACCCCGCCGCTGTTACCGCTCCAGGACCAGCCGACGTAGCCCAGCCCGAGGCGTTCGGCGTGGTACATGATCGCGTTCTCGTCCGGGTCTCCGTCACTGTGGTCGTGGCCGAACTCGCCGATGATCAGCGGCAGACCGGCGTCGACGAAGGACTCCATGTAGTCGACGACGGTCGCCTCCCGCTCGTACACGCCGTACATGTGGACGGAGAAGACCGTGTTGGCGTCCGGGTCGGAGTCGAAGACGTCCTGGGCACCCTGCCGCATGATGCCCTGCCAGTCCTGACCCCAGTTGGGGGCGTCCACGACCAGCGTGTGGTCGAACCCGGCCCCGCGCAGGCGGTTGATCGCGGCACTGGTGTCCGAAGCCCAGTTCGCGTTGGTCGCCTCGTCGTTGCCGTAGGGCTCGTTGCCGATGTTGACCAGGACGTGGTCCTCCTCGCCCTCGACGGCGTCGCGCACGCGCAGCCAGTAGTCGACCGCCTGGTCCAGGGTGGCCGCGGCCTGGTCCTCGCCGTAACCGGTGGTGTCGTGGACCTCCAGCACGCAGATCAGCCGGTTGGCCTTGCACCGCGCGACCACGTCGGCCACGTCGTCGGCGTCGTTCTCGGTCCAGCGGTCGCCGCTGCTGAGGACGACCCGGACCGTGTTGGCGCCGAGGGACTTGATGCCGGCGAGGGAGTCGACCTCCTGGGGGTACCAGGTGTGGGCGTGGCTCACGCCGCGGATGACGAAGTCGTTGCCCGCCGCGTCCACCAGCCGGCCGTCCTGGACACGAAAGCCCGTGTCGGCCTGGGCGGGCAGTGCGTGAACCACGAGCGCCGCGACGAGGGCGAGGGCCGCCCCGAGGGCGACGAGGAGTCTCGGTGTTCTGGGGGGTTGCATGGATCTCCTTCCGACCAAAGAATGAGACAACGTTGTCTTATGGAATCGAGGTGTCGGGGAGCGGCTTCACCGGCCGCTCCCCGTTCACCGACTCGGGTCGGGGC
>NZ_ANBC01000380.1:6982-17966 GCF_000341125.1 Nocardiopsis lucentensis DSM 44048
GGCGGGTAGGCGTTGTCCAGCAGTTCCTGGAACTGCTCGGGGAACCAGTGGCCGGAGACCGGGGCGTTCGGCAGGGCGCCGCTCATGCTGTGGCCGTTGCGCGGGTTGCCCTCGTAGGTCGGGTCGCACATGCGGTCGAAGCCCTTGCCCTCGTCGTTGGGGATCTCCTCGCTGGAGCCGTCGGACTCACCCGGCGGCTTCATCCAGACGTAGGCGTCGATCCCCGGCTCGGGGGCGGCCTGCGGGCGCTCGCCCAGTCCCGCCCCGGCCTGGTTGCACCAGTTGCCGATATGGATGCGCCGGTCCATCCGGCTCTCGTCCACGTAGGTGTCGACGTCGGTGGAGGAGCTCGGCGAGGTCGGGCGCTCGTCGCCGCCCCAGCCGTTGCGCGAGGTGTCGATGAGCATGCCGATGTTCTCGTCGAAGCCGACACCGACCAGCTCCGTGCGCAGCGCCTGCGCGAAGGAGAGCTCGTCGGCGTAGCGGTTCCAGTCCACCCAGGCGGACTGGCGGACCAGCGCGCCGCCGATGACCCCGTCCACGTCGATGTAGGGCTCCTCCAGGGCGGAGTAGTTGGCCGTGTTGGCGATGAAGCCGTGCACGTCGTCGGGGGTGGCCCCGGCGGCGTTGGCGGCCTCGTGGAACACCTCGGCCGAGGCGGTGAAGTTGTCGTCCCAGCCGATCCAGCCGTGGTGGCCGGCGTCCACGTAGTTGTAGACGTTGCCGATCGCGCCGAGGGTGGACAGGGCGTACCCCACCCCCTCGACGTAGTTGCCGTTGGCCAGCATCTCGTCGCACTCGGGGGTGGCCGTGGGCCGGGAGCCGACGTTGGTGACCAGGTTCGGCAGCGAGTCGATCTCGATCGTGGTCACGACGCGCAGCTCGGTGTCCTCGTAGTCGGCGAGGATGTCGGCGATCGGGTCGATGTACTCGTTCTTGTAGCGGTCGATCTCGTCGGGGCCGAGCTCCCCGTTGGAGGCCAGGGCGGCGCAGTCCCGACCGGGCAGGTTGTAGATGACGACCTGGATGACCAGGGGGTCGCCGGCGGCCTGCGCCAGGGCCTCGTCCAGGTGGTCGCGGAGGCCGTAGTCGCCGGTGGTGGGGCTGTCGTTGCCCTCGATCGCGCTGATCCGGTCGAGCCACACGCCGGTGGGCTCGTCGGCGACGGCGTCGCCGCCGGGCTCGGCCGCGGCGTTGGCCGACCAGATCGGGTTCACGTAGACGTCGGCGCCGACGTAGGGGTTGTCGACGCGCTCGCCCGGGTTCGGGTCCGGGTCGGTGGGCTCGTCGGTGGGCTCGTCGGTCGGTTCGTCCGTGGGCTCCCCCGTGGGGTCCGGGTCGACCTCGCCCCGACACACCGTGCCGTTGAGGGTGAACTCGACCGGGACGGGGTTGTCGCCGCCGTAGGTGCCCTGGAAGCCGAAGGAGACGCCGGACCCGGTGCCGATGGTGGCGTTGTGACCCACGTTGGCGGCGGTCACGCTCGGGCCGGACTGGGTGTGCGTCGCGTTCCAGATGTTGGTGATCTGCTGGTCACCGTCGAAGTCCCAGCTCAGTTCCCAGCCGTCGACGGGGTCGCCGAGGTTGGCGATCTCCACGTTCGCGGTGAACCCCGAACCCCAGTCGTTGGCGACCTGGTAGTCGACCTCGCACTGGGTGGCGGCGCTGGCGGTCGTGGGGAGGGTGACGGCGGCCAGTGCGCCGCCGAGAAGGAGGACGGACATCGCGGCGAGGCCGCGTCGCGGCGCCGGACCCAAGTCCGGCACACGTCTGAAGGTGCTCATCTGCTGCTTCCTCATGGTTGGGGGGTCGGTCCATCAGGGATCACGCGAGCACGTGCGGAGGCGGTCCGCGGGCCGGGCACGGTAGGCGTGCGCGGCCCGTACGACGGCTGACGGGTGGAAGCGGGCAGGGCATGGCCACCTCGGTGATCGGCGCGGGCGAGCGCCGTGTCGTGGGGGATGTTGTCGCCGTGTCGTGGGGGAACACTGCATGGGAGCGCTCCCAAACCTGGGCGAACGAACCGCGTGAAGGACTCACGTGATTCGCGCCGCCCTGGTGTGCGACCTTTCGGGAGCGCTCCCATGAGCGTAGTCACCAACCGTCCGCGTGTAAACACCCCATAAAGCGCGGATTTCCGGGCACGCCGGCGGAACCCGGCACGGGAGCTCGCCGCCCTTGGCCGACGCCCGAAGCGCCGGCGAGGGTGTTTCAGGTGGACTGATCACCCGTCCGCCCGAAACATCCCGCACCGTTCGCCCCGACGAGCCTCCCTCACCGGCCGAGGCCGCTCATCAGGTCGTCGAAGGAGACCGGGTCCTCGAAACCGTCCCGGCCGACGGGAGCGTGGTCGACCGCCAGGCCCGCCAGCTGGCGGGCCGCGCGGTGGATCCGTTCGGCCAGCTCACGGCCACCGCTCTCCCCCGAACCCCAGTCCTCCGAGGCCGCGTACACCCCGGTCGGCGCGACCACCGACCGGGTGTGGGCGAACAGGGGCCGCAGGGCGTGTTCCAGCACCAGGGAGTGCCGCGGGCTGCCCCCGGTGGCACCGATCAGCACGGGCTTGCCGTCCAGGGCCTCGGGCTCGACCACGTCGAAGAACGACTTGAACAGCCCGCTGTAGGAGGCGTTGAACACCGGAGTGAGCGCGATGACTCCGTCGGCGGCGGCCGTCCGGTCCAGGGCCTCGCGCAGCTGTCCGGTGGGAACGCGGGTGGTCATGGCGTTCATGATGTCGTGGGCCACCTCGCGCAGCTCCACGGTCGTGGTCTCGGCCCGCACGCCGCGCTCGGCCAGCGCCTCCTCGGTGGCGGCGGTCAGCCGGTCGGCGAGCAGGCGGGTGGAGGACGGGGCGCTCAGCCCGGCGGTGACGGTGACGATCGAGCGGGTGGTCATCGAACAACCTCCGTGGTCGTGTCGACCTCCCGCCGGGCGGCCAGCAGGGAGGCGTGGGTGGGCGCGTCGGGAACGTGGGCGGGCCGGCCGGAGGCGAACTCGCGGCGCAGCACGGGCACGACCTCCTCGCCGAGGATGTCCAGCTGCTCCAGGACGGTCTTGAGCGGCAGGCCCGCGTGGTCCATCAGGAAGAGCTGGCGCTGGTAGTCGCCGAACATCTCGCGGAAGGTCAGGGTGCGGTCGATGACCTCCTGCGGGCTGCCGACGGTCAGCGGCGTCTCACGGGTGAACTCCTCCAGCGAGGGCCCGCCTCCGTAGACGGGCGCGTTGTCGAAGTAGGGCCGGAACTCGCGAACGGCGTCCTGGGAGTTCTTGCGCATGAACACCTGGCCGCCCAGGCCCACGATCGCCTGGTCGGCGGTGCCGTGGCCGTAGTGCTCGAAGCGGCGGCGGTAGAGCGCGATGAGCTTCTTGGTGTGGGTGGCGGGCCAGAAGATGTTGTTGTGGAAGAAGCCGTCACCGTAGTAGGCGGCCTGCTCGGCGATCTCCGGGCTGCGGATGGAACCGTGCCACACGAACGGCGGCACGTCGTCCAGCGGGCGCGGTGTGGAGGTGAAGCCCTGCAGCGGCGTGCGGAACTTGCCCTCCCAGTCGACCACGTCCTCCCGCCACAACCGGTGCAGGAGGTTGTAGTTCTCCAGCGCCAGCGGGATGCCCTGGCGGATGTCCTGGCCGAACCACGGGTAGACCGGACCGGTGTTGCCGCGACCCATCATCAGGTCCACGCGCCCGTCCGCCAGGTGCTGGAGCATCGCGAAGTCCTCGGCGATCTTGACCGGGTCGTTCGTGGTGATCAGCGTGGTGGACGTGGACAGGACGAGGTTCTCGGTGCGCGCGGCGACGTAGCCGAGCATGGTGGTCGGCGAGGAGGCGACGAACGGCGGGTTGTGGTGCTCGCCCGTCGCGAACACGTCCAGGCCGACCTCCTCGGCCTTGAGGGCGATGGCGACCATGGCCTTGATCCGCTCGGCCTCGGTGGGCGTGCGCCCGGTGGTCGGATCCGTGGTCACGTCGCTGACCGAGAAGATTCCGAACTGCATGACCCGCTCCTAGTTAGCTTCCAAAGAAGTAGTTTCGCCAGAAACTATCATGCCGAACAGCGGCACACGCCGTGGTATTCCCGCCGAGGAACAGTGCCTTCGAGCGGCTTGGGGATTGGCGCGCATCGGCGACGAGGCGACCCTCGCGCACGGGTGCGGACCACGGCCCGCACGGGGCGCGGTGTCCGTGCGGTCGAGGCGCCCGGACCGCCCCCAGGTGTCGGACCACCCCGAGATGACGGGCGGGGGCGGGGCCGCCGGTGTCTCCCCAGTACCAGTGGCCACGCCACCCCCGCCCCCTCCGCCCGACCCGCCCCCTCCCCCTCTGAGGGGCGCGCGGGTCAGGCGAGCCTTCGACCCGTCGGGCGTCTCGGCACGGTCACACGGATCACGGTCGGAAGCCGTTCCAGCTCCAGGGACAGGCGCAGGGAGGTGAGACCGTCCTCACGGACACCGCGCCACACGTCCACGGGGTCGGCGTCCTCGGTCAGTTCCAGGTCCAACCACAGCCGGGGTTCCCGTGCGCACTCGGTGAACCGGGCGCGGCCCCGCAGCACCCGCGGATCGGACCGAAGCCGATCCACCAGCGCGGCCCCCACCGCGACCGCGGCGACGCCGGTGCACCCGGCTCCGGTGTCCGGCCCCGGCCGCAGCCATCGCAGGCGATTCGTCCGTGCCTGGACCAGCAGCCAGCGGACGGCGAGCAGTGTCACGGCCGTCGCGCCCAGAGCCACCGCGTGCGCGGTCCATGGCCAGGTGAGGGCCGATGCGGCCATCGCCGCCCCGTGGTCCGCGAATCGTTCGGCCACGCGGTTCCCGTCAAGCCCCGCCCAACCCAGAGCCAACCCTGACGCCCCACAGACCAGAAGGGCGAACCCCACGAGCACCAGGCCGACGCGGTTGCCGCGCGCGGTCCGCCTCGCCTTCCGGTGCGCGAACCCGCGGATCGTGCTGGGAGTCTCCGTGGGGGCGGGATCCCGGTCACACGCGCGCTCCTCCATGCTCAGGCCTCCACTCGCACTCGCACGACCACACGCGGCGGCCGGAGCGGAGCCAGTTCCTCCAGGCGCCGGAGGACGACGGCCTCGACCCGCTGCCGTAGTCCGTCGGCGCCGTGGACGTGTGCGCGGACCCGGACCCGCACCGAGCGGCGCCCCATCCGCACCCGCGCCAGGACGACACCGTCGACCCCGTACGCCGCGCCGGTGAGCAGCGCGCGCAGAGCACGCCCGGACACGCCCACGACCGTGTCGCGGACATCGGTGCGCAGGGCCGTGTGGGCGCCGGCCCCGGGAAGGAGCGCGGTCACGATCAGGGTTAGTCCGAGCGCGGCCGCGGCGGCGGAGACCACCATCGCCCCCGGTGACTCCCAGGGGGTCACCGCCGTGTCGACCAGCCCTTCGTGGGGTTGGAGTCCCGGCGCGGTGAGGCCGAGTTGGCTCGTCGAGAGCATCAGGACCACCCCGCCGACACCCGCGACGCACAGGGCCGCGATGATCGCGGGCACCGAACGCCGGGGCCGGAAGACCCGCAGGGCGGTGCGCCGCGCGTCCCGGAGTTCGGCCGGGGACGCGCCGGGCTCCTCTTCCCGGACCTTTGCTGCTTCCTGGAGATGGGTCACGTGCGATTCCTTCGTTCAAGCGGTCGGGGGTCAGCGTGCCCGCGGGTCGGGCACGAGCCGGACGACGTCGATGTCGATGCGGTCGGCGACGAGGCCGGCCATGCGCTCCAGCGCCTGGGCGACGCGGCGGCGCACCTCCGACGACGTCCGCCCCAGGGGGACCGGATAGGCGACGGCGATCCGCAGGCGCACGGCGACGCGTGCTCCGCTCCGCCGCACGTCGGCCCGGGCGGCGGGGCCGCCCGCACGTCGGATTCCGGGTCGCCCGTCCAGCGGACGGACATAGGGGTGCCCGACGGCGGCCGCGCGCACCAGGCGCTCCACGGCCCGGTCGGAGACGACGGTCGCGCCGCGGACTCCGGGGGCGACCCGCGGCGCGTCCGGTGTGGCGCGGTCGGAGGGAAGGGCCTCGGGCTGACCGCTCACCGCCGCCCCCAACGCTGGCGCCCCGCGAACAGCGCGGCGAGGTCGATGTCGCCCTCGTACACCCGTCCTCCCAGGAACCCCGCGGCGCCGAGCACGAGTACGAGCAGGAAGGCGCCGAACCCGCCGAAGGCCGCGGTCAGCCCGAGGACCGCCCCGAAGGCCAGTCCGGCGAGGGACCACGGCGGGCCGGTTCCGTGTGCGGGGTCCGCGGCCCCCTCCGCGCGGTCGCGCATCACTGGACCCTCGGTGCGGCGGAGGCGTCGGTCTCGTCCTCGTCGGGCAGGTGGATGTCGTCCACGGTGATGTTGACCTCGGTGACCTCCAGACCTGTCATACCCTGGACCGCGGCGACGACGTCGCGCCTGACGACGGCCGCCAGGTCGGGGATGCGGGCCCCGTACTCGACCACGAGGTTGAAGTCCACCGCCGCCTGCCGTTCCCCCACCTCGACGGCGACGCCGCGCGCCACCGCACTCGTCGACGTGGAGCCGGGGATGCGTTCACGGACGGCGTCGAACGCCCGCGCCGCACCGCCTCCCATCTGGTGCACGCCCCGGACCCGCCGTGCCGCCATACCGGCGATCTTGGCGACCACGTGGTCGGCGATGGAGGTGTGGCCTGCCGCGGTGGCCGCTCCCCGGGTCCGGTCGGTACGGGCCACGGCGGAGGTCCCGCGCGAATCGACCGGAGTCGCCTCCAGGTCGGTGGCCTGCGTGCTCTGACTGTTCTTCGCGGTCACGGGCGTTCTCCTTGGGTCCTCATCGACGCGGTCGCGTCGTGTCTCAGTGGAAGGACACGTGGGGAGGCATGAGGCTCACGGTCGATCTCATGTGACCTGCCGCACATTCGATGGCGCACGAGGAGCGAGATGGGAAAGCATTGAGCGACAACTTGAACACGTAGGGTAGTTTCACTGTGCATGTGCACGGGAGAGGCCACCCAGTCACCGACGCATGGTGCGTGCGCGCTTTCGGAGAGTGTGCTCGTCGAACGCGCCCAGGACGGTGACGACAGAGCGTTCGAGACCCTCGTTCGCCGACACCAGGACACCGTCTACCGGATCGCCCTGCGCATCCTGCGAGAGCCCGCGGACGCCCGTGACGCCGCCCAGGAGGCGCTGGTCACCGCCTGGCGCAAGCTTCCCGAACTCGCCGACACCGAGAGCTTCGCCGCCTGGCTGAACCGCATCGTGGGACGGCGCGCGTTGAACGTCCTGCGGGCCAGGAGACCAGAGACGCCGATCGAGGACGGTGAGCGGATCATGGCCGCGGGGCCCGGTCCGGTGGCTGAGGCGTTCGCCGGAGGCCTGAGGGAGGCGCTGTTCGAAGCGCTGTCCGGATTGCCGCCTCCCCAGCGTGTCTGCTGGATTCTGCGCGAAATGGAAGGATTGGGTTATGAGGAGATAGCCGAGATCGTCGATGCGACCCCGACCGCCGTGCGTGGACGTATACACCGCGCGCGTACCCATCTCGTGGAGGCGCTTGAGTCATGGCGGTAGACCCGTCCGACGTCCACGACCGACTGCCCTGCACCAATTCGGTGGACGCCCTGCTGCGCCATCTGGTCTCCGGTGCGCTCACGGAGCACGAGTCCGCGTGCCCGTACTGCCGGGAACAGGCCGAGGAACTACGGCCCCTCGTCACGGCGGTGCGCCAGTCCGACGAGCAGCGGGTGACCGCTCCGACCGGACTGGTCTCGGACGTCATGCGCGTCGTACGCGCGGAGCGCCGCCCCGGGCGCACCATCGTCCTGGACGGACCCGGCCCCGGCGGCACCGAGATCCGTGAGTCGGCCGTGGCGGCCCTTCTGCGAGCCTCGGTCGACACCGTGCCCGGCGTGGTCGTCGGCCGCTGCCGGATCGAGCAGACCGCCCGGGGCGTCATCATCCGGGCGGCGGTTCGGGTCGCGCTCGACCGGCCCATCCCCGAGGCGACCGCGGCGGCCCGGAGCAGCATGCGCGCACTGGTCGAGGAGCGGCTGGGACTGCCCGTGGTCCGGGTGGACCTCGACGTCGTGGACGTGCGCGACAACGGGGACGGAAACCGCTGACGTCCACGAGGTTCTCCGTCCCCGTGATCGGGAACGTCACACCACCGGCGGCGGGCACGACGGATGTGGCCCGGCCGACGGAGAGGAGGCCGGGCGCCGCGGACGGTCGCGCGGCACCGCCGCGGTCCAGGCGACCCGCCCCGGAGCAGATGGATCGGGCTCGCCGCGTCAGGCGTTCTCCTTCGGACGCCAGGTCCTGCCCCTGCCCGCCTTCCGGGGCTTACGGGGCAGCGGACGGTTCGCCGACCCGTCACCACCCGACTCCTGGGAGCCGACCCGCGTGTCCGGTGCGGTCGGTTTCGACCGGGCCGGGCTCGACACGGTCACACTCGGTGCGGTCGATTTCGGCTGGACCGGTTTCGGCACGGCTGGTTTCGATGCGGTCGGACTCGGTTGGTCCGGGCTCGGCTGGTCCGGGCTCAGGTGGCCCCGGCGTCCGGCCGTGGCCCGGGGACCGATGGTCCGGCGCTTTCGCGCTCGACCGGACACGGAACCGGTGGCGGGAGCCTTCTCGGGTGCGCCCGCACCGACGGCTCCCGTCTCGGACGTCGCCTCCTCCGGAACGGGATCCTCCCCCACGGTCGTCTCGGAGGCGCCGGGCTCGGCCACGTCAACCGTTTCGAGTGAGTCGTCACCGAGGACCTCTGACCAGAAGGCGTTCGTCTCGGGGTCGTCCTCCTCGTCCTCGCCGGTGTCCCAGAACGCGGAATAGGCCGTCGGGTCGGTGAGGGGATCGGCCTTCTCAGGCTTCCTAGGCTTCTTGATCCTTTCGACCTTCTCAGGCTTCTCGGGCCCCCCGGCTTCCGCGGGCTTCTCGACCTCTTCGACCTCCACAGCCTCCTCGGGCTCCTCGACCTCCGACCGCTCGGGCACCGCCGGGACGAGCCCGTCCCCGGGAATCTCGCCCCCGGTGGGCACGGAGTGCCGGTAGGCGCGGATCGCCTCGGTCACCTGGTCGGCGTCGCAGCCAGGCCACGAGTGGTGGGCGAGCGGGGCGAGCGGGGTACTGGTCTCGGTGATGAGCCCGTCCTCCGCGACCGTCAGGCTCCCTCCGAGCGGCCACCGACCGAGCACCACCGCGGTGATGCCCCGGTGCTGGCCGTGCAGCAGGAGCGAGGACAGCGCCGTCTCGTGCCTGGTGTCGGGCGCGGTGATCAGGACGAGCGGTGCCGGATCGTCCACCCGCAGGGCCTCGTCCGCTCGCTGGTGCAGCTCGTCCTGGAGTTCCTCCAGGGCCCGCTCCACAGTGCCGACCATCCGAACGGGCTCGCACGGGTGCTTCCTGAGCAGGTCACGCCCCTTCTCTCCGATCAACCGCACGGTGTCGGCCTCGGTGATCACCACACGCGCGGTCTGCTCGCCCGAGTCGTCGAGCGCGTTGAGGAGCAACCGCCGGGCGGCGCCCGCCGCACCCTTGCCGGTGACTCCGATGCCCGGCACGTGGCCCAGTTCCACACTGACCCGCTCGTCGATGTCGTCACCGGGGGTCGGGCGGGGCTCGGCGGGCGGGAGGGCGAGGGGCTTGGACCGGGAGGAGGGCGGAAGGCGGCGCGGCAACGACAGCACCACCCCGGGGATTCGGACACCGCGCTTGCCCAGGACGTATCCGCCGAGGACGCCCGCGAAGGCGAAGGAGAGCCCGACAGCTCCGTCGGGGATCTCGAGGACGACGACACGGTTCTCGTCCTGGTCCTGCTCGGCGCCGTCCGGGATCGACCCCGTGTCGCTGGTCGCCGACATCGTCTCCACCTGGACCGTCTCCGCGGGCTCGATCGTCTCGGCGGGCTCGGTCGTGTCCGAAGCCTCAGGCGGAGCGACCGTGTCCGCCGTATCCGTGGGCTCCACTGTCTCGGCCGGCTCCGCCGTGTCCTCCGCCCCGGGCTGCGCGGGCGGCACGGGGTCGGTCCTGACCGAGTAGACCAGCTCCGCTCTGCGCTGCGCCGCGTGGTCTCCCTCACGCGGCTCCTGCGACCCGGCGCCCCGTACCACCGTCTCGGGTGCCGCGTCGCCGAGCTCGGCGGCCAGGTGGTCGGCCACCGCCCGGGCCCGCCGTTCGGACAGCTCCACGTTGTACCGGTCCTCCCCCCTGGGGTCGGCGTGCCCGCTGATCCGGACGGGGACGTCCGGATCACCGTGTTCGCGGACGAGCTCGACCACCGGGGCCAGGTCCTCGCGCATCGCGTCGGTCAGCTCAGCCGAGTCCGTCGCGAAGCCCGCGACCGTGCGCTCCCGCTCGACGCTCTGGCCCGCCCGCGACTCGTCGGAGACGGGCACGGGCGGCGGCGCTCCGTCCTCGTCCGAGGGCGCCTCCTCCCCTTCCTCCTCCTGCGCGACGGTGTCCGCCAGCGCGTAGGTGGGGGTCAGGACCGTCGCGCCGACCGCGGTCGCGGCGACCGCCTGCAACGGGCCCAGGGGTCGGAACAGGCCGGGCGTTCCGCGCAGTCGCGCGACGGCCTCCACGACGATCCCGGCCAGGTACAGGCCCCACAGCGTCCACAGCAGCACGATCAGGAACGCGGTCGGCACCCCCGGTGGGACGCTCAGGCCGCGCAGGTGGACGAGCGCGCCCGCCCACGTCAGGTCGAGCCGCGGCCACTCCAGGTGCCACAGGAGCGCGTACGGGACACCGAACAGGACCACCGCGGCGAGGAGGATCGCACTCGGCTTGCGCAAACGTGTCATTGGCCGCCTCAACTCACTAGGGCGCGGGTTCTGTGTACGGGCGGGCGCTCGCGGTGGACTCGACGGTCGTGGAGCCCAGCGGCAGGAGGGCGAAGTCGTAGCTGACCCGGGTGGTCACGGTCACGGTGTCCCCGTCCACGGTGACGGTCCCCGAGGCGCCGGACTCGGCGAGGAACCCCCGCGCGGCGGCGGCCGCGGCGGCGGGGTCCAG
>NZ_ANBC01000381.1 GCF_000341125.1 Nocardiopsis lucentensis DSM 44048
CTGCTGCGTGCCCACGCGCGCGGCCTCCTGGGCCAGCGCGATCGCCTGGGTGTGGCTGCGCACCAGGCCGCCGCCGTCGAGGACCAGGCCGAGGCAGAAGACGAACGCCGACACCATGACCACGGTGAAGGCGGTCGCCTGGCCGTCGTCGGGTCCGAAGCGGTCGCGTTTCACGGCTCCCCCCGGAAGGTGTCCACGGCCACGGTCGACGTCCCCGAGATCGTGACGGTGCTGGGCACGTCGAGTCCGGCGAGGTCGCCCAGACCGACATGGCATTCGAGCCGTGCGGTGACGAAACCTCCGGGGCTGAGCCCGGCGTGGTCCAGGGTCAGGGTGTGGCTGGCGCAGGTCAGTCCCTCCGAGGCCAGACTCGCCTCGGCGACCTGGCGCGCCGCCGCCTCGGCCTGGGGGGCCTGACGTTCGAGTGCCGCCGCGCGCGCGGCGGCGTGGGCGACCTCGTCGGCCGTGGCGCCCGCGCTCACCACCCTGCCCGCGAGGATCATCAGCAGCGCGAAGAGCAGCAGCACCGGGGTGAGCAGTGTCAGTTCGACCGCGGCCGAGCCCCGGTCGTCGGCGCGGCGCGGCGCCGTGCCCCCATGGTGAGGGCGGCCCCCGGTCGGGGTCATGGCGTACCTCCGGCCGGGACGAAGCGTTCCACCGGCACGGTCAGCTCGTGCCGTACCGGCCAGGTCAGCCCCGGGATCAGGGACGGGACCCGCGCCTCCACCACGGCCGTGGCCTCGGTCGGGCCGCGCTCGACGGACACGGTGCGGTCGATGAGCAGCGACCCGCCGAGCTCGGCGGCGATGGCCTCGGCGTTGGCCTGGCTGCCCGTGCCGTCGACGGTGCGGGCGTCCTGCACCGACTGCCGGGCGATGCTGGCGGCCAGGTGGTCGCCGTGCATCCACACCGCTGTCTGCACCACGAGCAACACGAGCAACAGGAGCAGCGGTGTGGCCACGGTGAGTTCGGCGCTGCCCCGATCGGCGTCGGGTGTACGCATCGCTCAGTCCAGGGTGAGGGAGTCGGCCTTGGCGGTCACGACCTCGTAGATGGACCACACGGCGGCGGAGGCCATGAGGACCAGGACCGCGATCACCACCACCGTCTCGGTCGAGTAGCCACCGTCGTCGCGCCCCTCTCTGGGGAGCAGAACGGCGTGCATGAGGGCGATGATGCTTCTCATCGGGGGACTCCTGGGATAGGCGTGGGTTTCACAGACTGAGGAGGACGTGGCTGAGGGCCGGGTAACCGAGCAGGAGGAGGAAGCCGCTGAAGAGCAGGACCACCGGCAGGCTCATCCGTTCGGTGTCCGACTGGGCGTCCGCGTCGAGCTCGGCCAGGAACTGGGTGCGCAGGGTCCTGGCCTTGGCCGCGAGGGAGGAGCGGATGCGCGCGCCGTCGGCGCCCGCGAGCTGGAGGCTCGCCGCGAGTTCGTTGAACTCCGGGATGTCGTAGCGTTCGCCGAGGTCGCGCAGCGCGGTCCAGTGCGGCTGACGGCGCAGCGCCGCCTCGCGCAGGGCCTCGCGGACGCGGACCATCGCCCAGCCGTCGCTGGCCGAGCTCGCGTCCGTCAGGGCCCCGTTCACCCCGGCGCCCCCGGCGAGCGAGACCACGACCAGGTCGGCGAATCCGGCGAGGGTGTGCCGCATCCGCTCGCGCCGCTTGCGGGCCTCGTCGCGCAGGGACAGGTCGGGGGCGAACCATACGACGAGCGCGAACCCCGCCCAGGTGAGCGCCGCCATGGGCAGCGGCAGGACGACGCCGCCCAGGCCGAGGAGCGTGCCCAGGACCGGTGGCACCGCCAGCGCCAGGACCAGGCCGGTGGTCTTCTCGGCCAGGAACGAGGCGGCGTCGCGGTCACACACCTCCAGGTCACGGCGGGTGCGGGCGCCCGGCAGGCCGAGCGCGGACAGCAGCGGCACGCCCACCCCGCC
>NZ_ANBC01000382.1 GCF_000341125.1 Nocardiopsis lucentensis DSM 44048
CGCGGACAACCCGCCGGAGTCCGTGTGCGGGGCCGGGGCGGATCGGGCGGGTTCGGGGGCGGCGAGGCGTTCGGCGAGGCTGGGCCGGGCGAAGCGCGCGGCCAGTACCAGCCACAGCGCCAGGCCCACGAGGGCTCCGCCCACCACTGCCAGCACGGGGATGCCGGCGGTCACGCGACCACCTCCGTCTCACGCGCGGTGTCCGGTGTGAGCACGCGCGGCCCGAGTCGGGGGCGGGACAACCGGACCAGCCAGACCATGGCGGTCACCCAGAGCAGGCCGATCACGGCGAACACCGCCTGTCCGACCAACCCGTCGAACGGGTCCAGGTACTCGGGGCTGAACAGCAGCAGGACCACGGCCATGCCCAGGGTCACCGAGATGATGATGCGCGTCGAGGTCCGCACGCGTGCCCGGCTCGCCGCCACCCGGACCAGCATCGCGGCCTGGTCGCGTGCGGCCTCGGACAGGCCGCCCAGCAGGAGGCCGAGGTCGGTCGCGTGACGGGACGTCGCACTGCTGAGCGCCGCGGCGACCAGGTCGGCGGTGGGGTTGTCGACCTCGTCGGCGAACGCCCGAAGCGCGTCCCGGGGCGGTGTGCCCAGGCGCAGCCGTTCGGCGAGCCGGACGACCTCGGGACGGATGGGTTCGGGGGCGATGGGGACGGTGGCGGCGATGGCCTGGTGCAGTCCGGCGGCCCCGGCCATGAGGTCGCGCAGCATCTCCGTCCACGCCGCGACCGCCTCCACTCCGGCGACCTGGCGCTGGTGGTGTCGATCGGGGCCGAGCATGACCGGCGCGAACCAGGCGCCCACGGCGAGGAGCGCCCCCGCCACCGGCCATCCGGTGGTGATCCAGACGACGCCGCCGACCGCCAGGGCCAGGGCGAGACGGACGAGGTGGTTCCGGTCGAGCAGCGCGGTGAGCGACACACGCGACCGCTTCCCCGGTCGTGCCCCGGGCACGGGTACGAGGAGCGAGACCACGGCGATCCAGATCCCGGCGCCCGCGAAGGCGCCGCACGCGGCCAGCAGGAGGAAGGCGGTCACGACGTCCACCCCCCGACCTCCACGTCGGCGTGGAGCAGGGCCGGGTCGAACCCGGCCTCCATGAGCGCGTCCAGGGTGTCGGGGCTGGGCGGCGCCGCCGGGAGCCGCTC
>NZ_ANBC01000383.1 GCF_000341125.1 Nocardiopsis lucentensis DSM 44048
GGGAGGCGTAGGCGCCCAGTTTGGTGAAGGCGCCCGCGGAGTTCGCGGCGTGCAGGGTGGTCAGACTGCCGTCGTTGCCCTGGCTCATCGCGTTGAGCAGGGGCACGGTCTCCTGGCCCCGGGTCTCCCCGACGATCACCCGGTCGGGTGACATGCGCAGGGCGGCGCGGACCAGGTCGGCGATGGTGATCTCGCCGACGCCCTCGACGTTGGCGGGCCGGGCCTGGAGGGCGACGCAGTCCGGGTGGGCGTCGACGTCGCGGTCGAGCCCGAGTTCGAAGACGTCCTCGATGGTGACGAGCCGTTCGGTGGGCGGGATCTCGGCGGCCAGGGCGCGCAGCAGGGTGGTCTTGCCCGCGCCGGTGCCGCCGGTGATGACCGTGTTGCGTCGGGACAGGACCGCGGCCCTGAGGAGCTTGACCAGGACGGGGTCGAGCGTGCCCAGGCCGCGCAGGCGTTCCAGGGAGGTGCGGCTGTGGCGGTGGCGGCGGATGGAGACGGCGGGGTCGCGGGCGACCTCCATGACGGCGTTGAGCCGCTCTCCGCCGGGCATCGTCATGTCCAGGATCGGCGCGCCCGGGTCGAAGCGCCGCTCACCGTTGGCGGAATCGGCGGCGATGCGCCGGATCAGGGCGACCAGTTCCTCGGGGTCCTCGAACAGGGGCGGGCGCTGTTCGCGGCGGCCGTCGGCGTAGCGGATCCACACCCGGGAACCGGTGATGTTGATGTTCTCGATCTCCGGGTCGTCCAGGAGCGACTGGAGCGGTCCGAGTCCGCTCACCTGGGCGAGGGCGCGGCGGGCGATCACGGCCTCGGTGGCGGGGGCCAGGACGGGCCGGCCCGCTGCGAGCGCCTCGCTGGCCGCCTCGTCGAGGATCCGGGCGATGACGCGCTCGGCCTCACGGCGGTACTCGGCGGGGCCGTACTCGCCGTTCTCGCGCAGCAGCTCGCTGATCCGGCGGGTGGCCTCGGTGGCCGCCCACTCGACCCACGCGTCCTCGCGGGCCACGCGGCCGGGGTCGAGGAACTCGTTGGGGTCGTCGTCGAAGGTGGCGTCGATCTGGCTCACCGGGGCACCTCCATCCGCACCGGCGGCGTGGCCGCCTCCCGCACCAGCGCGCGGGACAGGGACGCCGCCGCCCGCAGGAGCGGACGGCGTTCGGGACGGCGCAGCCCCGCCTCTCCCCGGAGGAAGGCCGCGCTCCGGGGGTCGGTGGGCATCCTGCCCCACACCCGCAGGCCGACGGTGGCGGCGATCTCGGCGGTGGAGCCGCTC
>NZ_ANBC01000384.1 GCF_000341125.1 Nocardiopsis lucentensis DSM 44048
CAGGTACCGCGCCGACTCCTGGAGGCGGCGCAGCTGCGCGAGGTCGTCACGGACCAGCAGGAGCGCGGCGTCGGCGTGCGCGGCCAGGTGCGCGGTCGCGGACCGGGGGGTGAGCCGTCCCAGGTCGAGGACGGTCACGTGCCCGCTCGCGGCCGTGAGGGAGGCGGCGTTCTGTGCCAGGAGCCGCACCGCGCCGTCCGCTCGGTCGGCGGAGGCGGGAGCCGGGCAGACCGGTAGCCCGCCCTCGAGGACCTGCGTGTGCTCGAGCGGCCCTTCCCCTGCCCCGTCGGGGCGCTGGTCGTGGCGGACGGCGGCGGCCAGGTCGGTCAGGCCGGGCGAGGCGAACATCCTGTGCCAGGTGCCGATGTCGCCTCCCGAGGCGTCGGCCTCGACGAGGAGGGCGCCCGGCTCCTCCGGCCAGGTGGCGGCCAGGGCCATCGCGGTCACGGTGACCCCGGGTGCGCCGCCGAGGGAGAGCAGCGCCACGGTGCGGGGCATCACTGGCCTCCCCGGTTCGGGACCTGCACCACGGTGACGCGCTCGGTCGCGGCGGCGGAGGAGATCTGGGCGGCGTCCAGCGCGCTGACGGCGAGTTCGACGATCACCGAGCCGTCGCTGGCGGAGGGTTCCACGCTCTGGACCCGGGCGGCGTAGGCCTCGGTTCCGTTCTCCTGTTCGGCGATCCCTTCGGTGTTCTCGGGGATCACCACGACGGAGACCGACGCTCCGGGTTGGAGGGAGGCGGGGAAGCGCCCCGGCATCAGCGCGACGCCGACGACCGCCTGCTCGGCGGGCGGGTAGGCCGCGTCCGGTCCGAGCGCCATGGTGGGCAGGATCGCCCCGTCGGCCACGGGGACGGTCAGCGCGCGGCCCAGGACCTCCTCCAGGCCCTGCTCACCGATGACGGAGACCCCGTCGGCGACGGTGATCCGGACGATCCGCAGATCCTCCGTGGTCACGACGTGACCGGCCGGCAGGTCGCGATCCGCCACGAGGACCCCCTGGCGCTGGTCGAGGCGGGCGACGGCGGTGACCCCGGCCAGGGCACCGGTCGTGGCCATCGCCAGTCCCAGGACCAGCCAGCGCCAGCGCCGGGGCCCCTTGCCCAGGAGCCGTACCGGTGGCGCCGTCGTGCCCGAAACCGTTCTGGGCGCCGGGCCCGTGGTCGTGCCCACCATGTTGCCTCCACTGCTTCTTGCGCTGTCAGCGGCCCGAGTCGGACACCAGGCCTTGTGCTTCGTCGACCGTGACCTCGACCTCGGACGTCGTCGTGACGGGGTCGAGCTCGCCGGCCGTACCGTCGGAGAACTCCCAGGCGATGTCCCAGACGACGCCGGTGGTGACGGTGTAGGTACCGCCGTCCCGCGCCCCGGAGGCGCGGGTGTAGGCGTGGCCGCAGTCGGGCGACGCGGATTCGGGGGCGTGCCGCTCCGGGTCGAACGCGGTTCCCGGCCCCTCGCAGACGACCTCGTCGCCGTCGCCCATCTCCCATCGCGACTCCCGGGGGGTGGCCGTGATGGTGAGCGACCAGCCGGGAATCTCGGCGGTCGCGGTCACGGGGGCCCATGTCTGGTCGTCGATCCACAACCACAGGGGGGTGTTGACCAGGACGAGGGAGCCGTCGCCGGGTGAGGTGGCGATCTGGGGCGGGGGGAGTTCGAAGGAGGCCAGGGACTCCTGGATCAGCGTCACGGGGTCGGTGGGGGTCGCGCCGTCCTCGCCGTCGTAGTCGATCGCGTCCCAGTCGATGGCGTCCCAGTCCACGGCGTCCCAGTCGACCGCGTCCCAGTCGACAGCGCTCCAGTCCACATCGGCGTAGGGGTCGTCGGGATCGCCCGTGGCGGTGGACGCGGTGCCGGTTCCCGTCGTGGAGGCGCCCTCGGCGCCGCCGGTCGTCTCGGTGTGGCTCAGGACGACCGTGCATCCGGAGCCGCCCTCGCTGCCGCACTCGACCTCGGTGAGGACGGGGGTGGAGCCCGCGGTCGCGGGCTCGTCCGCCGTGTCCGCGTTCGCCGGGGGCGTCGCCCCCAGGACCACCGCGGCGACCGCGAGAGAGGTGGCGCCCGTGCGTTTCAACATGATCCCGGCTCCCAGATCCGAAGGTAGGACACGCGCCAGGCGAGTCCGTCGTGTACGAGTTCGGCGTCGACCCTGCGAGGAGCCGCGCGGTCCGTCGCCGCGGGCGCTCCGATGCTCCACTCCGAGTCGTCCACGCAGTCGGCGACGACGGCGTGGGTGGAGTCCTCGAGGGTCAGTTCCGGGTCGAGCACGGGCTCACCGGTGACCTGGCCCCCCGATTCGACGACTCCTTCGAGGGCCTGCCGCATGAGGGCCAGGGCGCCCCCGGAGGCGTGGTCCTCCAGTCCCTCCGGGGTGGTGGAGCCCTCGTGGGAGGCCTCGACGACCACGGTCCACATACCGGTGTAGGCGGCGAGCGCGGCGTCCGTGTCCGAGGGGGTTCCCGAAGAGGCGGAGGGGTCGGACCCTCCCGCCCCGCCGGGCTCCTCGTCGGTCGGCGCGCAGGCCGTGACCAGGGCGAGGACCGTCGCGCATCCCGCGGTCACCGCGCCTCGGCAGGCGGTCGAGACCGTCGATCTCATCGCAGCTGCCTTCCGTTTGGCAGTACATGTGGATGTGCTTGGTTTTGAGTGAGTTTATAGAAGTCTTGCGTGGCAATCAACCCGATACTGTCCCACTGGCAACACAAATACACACGAAGCCACACCACAGAAAACAGGGGATCATGGGATGTTTTGACGTGGCCGGGCGGACGACCGCACGGATACGCTTCCGGCCGACCGGCGCGCTCCGGAAGTCGGGCACCCGATCGGCCCGCGAACGGCTCAGACCGTGGTGACGCGCGGTCCGATCGCGGCCAGTTCCTGCGCCAGGCCGTCGGCCAGGCCGGTGTCGGTGATGACGCAGTCGAGCTCTTCGACGGAGGCGAAGCGGGCGAAGTGGTCGTTGCCGACCTTGGTGTGGTCGGCCAACAGCACCGCACGGCGGGCCGAACGGATCATCGCCCGCTTGACCTGCGCCTCGGAGGGATCGGGGGTGGTGAGACCGCGCTCGGCGGAGACGCCGTTCGTGGCGATGAACGCGACGTCGACGTAGGTCTCCTCCAGGGCCTGGAGCGCCCAGCCGTCGACGGTGGCCTGGGTGCGGGTGCGCAGCCGCCCGCCGAGCAGCATCAGGCTGATGTTGGCGCGCGGCAGCAGGGTCAGCGCGATCGGCGCGGAGTTGGTGACGACCGTGAGCTCGCGGTCGACCGGGATCTGCTCGGCGAGCCGCCCGGTGGTGGAACCGGCGTCGAGGAGGATGGCGCCCTCCTCGGGCAGTTCGGCCAGCGCCGCCTTGGCGATCCGCTCCTTCTCCTTGGTCATGACGGTGTCGCGCTGGGGCAGGGTGGGCTCGAAGCCGAGCCGTTCGACGGGGATCGCACCACCGTGCACGCGGCGCAGGACCCCGTGTCGCTCCAGAGCGGTCAGGTCGCGCCGGATCGTCTCGTAGGTGACGTCGTACTCGGCGGCGAGTTTGGCGACGTCGACCCTCCCCTCCCGGCGCGCACGCTCGAGGATGAGCCGCTGACGCTCTTCGGCGTACATGTGGGATCACCTGTGTTTCACTGTGACAGTCGTCGGTGCCGTCGGTGGCGACCTGCCCCAGGAGTCAATCATAGGGTTGCGACCGTGTGGCATGGCGTGGGTTTCCACCTCGCCGCCGGAACACGGCACGACGCCACCGAGGCCGCCCCGGACGCGGCGGTCAGACGCGCAGCAGCCGAGGGACGCGCGCCCTGAGCCGGTCGGCCACCTCGATGTGCAGGCCCGTGTCGGTGATCAGACAGTCGACCTCCTGGAGCGCGGCGAACCGGGACATGCGGTCATCACCGATCCTGGTGTGGTCGGCCAGCGCGACGACGCGCCGCGCGACGTTCATGATCGCCTTCTTGCCGCTGCCCTCAGCCGGGTCGCGACTGGTCAACCCGCGGTCGAAGGAGACTCCTCCCGGCACGACGAAGGCGACGTCCGCACTGAGTCCGTCCAGTTCCCTGGCCTCCGGCAGGGTCGCTCCGGCCTTGCGGTGCAGGCGCCCGCCCATGAGGTGCAGGGTGACGTCGGTGCGGGCGGCGAGTTCCATGGCCACCGGGACGGAGTTGGTGATGACGGTGTAGCCGTGGCCGACGGGCAGGTGGGCGGCGAACCGTTCGGTGACGGCGCCCGCGTCGAGGACCACGACGCCGTCGTCGGGGAGTTCGGCCAGCGCGGCCTTGGCGATCCGTTCCTCCTCGGCGGCCATGCTCGGCTCGAGGACCGCCCCGCCCGCCCCTCTCCTGGAGCCCCACCCGTCACCAGCGCCACCAGACACGCCTGCCTCCCACATTCATCTGTCGGTAACGGAATCGTTATTTAACGTTTTATCCGAGCCACTCCGACCAATTCACGATTCCATGCGCCACCCGGATTCGGATTCTTACCATGATTTCCCACCGGATGGCAATGGCGGGGGTCACCGAACGAGACTCGACGGAATGTGACAACGCCGCGCACACCTGCGTAGAGAAACTTCCAAGGAGAAAAAGACATGGTCAGAGTCGGATTGAAGTGGTACCCAGGCCCGTGTTTAAAACGATTTTCTCCCATTCTGAACGCCGACGCGCATTCCATGAGGCGGAAGGTCGGGTCGTGCACGCGCGAGACGGCGGAGGAGCCGGGCGAAGTCCTCGCCACCGCACCGAGCGCGAGCGGAGGCGGACGGGAGAACAGCGAACAACCAATACCACACAGAAACAATCAAACAAAAACTAATCACCAACCACTTCCACATCCGGGGGTGCCGGTGCTAGGTTCGGTCGGACCGGCCTGACGGGCCGGCCGAGTTCGACAGACCCGCAGGTACGGGCGGTTTCGTGCGTGCGCGCACGGGCGGCGGACGGAGGGAGGAGGCGTCGCGTGCCGTTCGACCACGACATGAGCAACGGGTGGCGGTACACACTCGCGACGCTCGTGGGGATCGTCCTGCCCTCGGCCAGCCCGCCCCGTCTGAACGCCCTGGCCGATCTCCACGACACCGTCGGGCACCGCGTCACCCAGGAGCTCATGGACCACCTGGAGATGGTGCGCCGCAAGGTGCGCGCCGACTTCTCCGGTCAGGCGGCGGACTACTTCGACCGGTCGGTCTCCCAGTTCACCACCGGAGAGAACAACTACGTCGGCAAGGTCGGGGAGATCTCGGCCCAGATGTCGGGCCTCCTGCGCAAGGCCAGTGCGAACGCCGAGTACATGGCCATGATGATCCTCGGCCAGCTGATCCAGCTGATCGTGGAGATCGCCTGGGCGATCGCCTCCGCCTACTGGACGTTCGGCGCCTCCCTGAAGTGGATCCCCATCTTCAAGGCGATCCGCAGCCTGGCCATGCGCCGCATCCTCGCCTGGTTCCTGCTCACCGTCCCCAGCCACCTGGTCATCTCGCAGATCTTCGCGAGCATGGACAGCATCATCCAGCGGATCCAGATCGACAAGGGCACGCGCGACGGGTGGGACCACGACCTGACCAAGGGCGCGCACATCGGCGCCGTCTTCGAGGGGCTGATCTCCGCGGGCCTGTCGGGCGGGATCGACGTCCTGCTCGGCGGCCAGGTCACGAAGGTCATCAACAAGAACCTGCTCGACCTCGACGACCTCCCGGACCCGCCGCCGGTCACCAACCCGAAAGCGGGACCGGAGGACGCGCCGCCGGTCACCACCCCCAAGCCGGAGCCGGGTCCGGACGTCGAGCCACCGCCGGGCGGGGGGCTCAACAACGACCTGGCCTCGGTGTTCACACGGCACAGCGACGAACTCGGCGTCCCCTACAAGCAGGGCGACGTGCCCGGAATCGGCAGCTGGGCCAACGACGTCAGCACCGCGAACCTGCGCAACGACTTCGCCGACCTGTTCGAGCGCCACTTCGGCGACGAACTGGGCTCGACGGCCGCGAGGAAACTGGGCGACGACTACGCCGACGCCTTCGCCAAGAACTGGTCCAGTCCCCACCTGTCCACGCACCTGAGGCAGGCGCTGGGGGACTCGCTTCCGTCCTCGGTCCGGGACCACCTCGCCGACACGGTTCCCAACACGCTCTCCAAGGGCCTCGGCGACCTCCGTACCGGAAAGGGCGCCTACGCCCAGAACCTGGGTCTGGGCGCGGCCACCGGGGCACTGGAGGGGTACCTCGGCGAGGGCGTGTCCAGTGCGGCCATGGAAGGCGACTGGAAGGCCTCCGGGTTCTCCGCCAGCGCGGGCGCCAGCCAGGCGACGACGCAGACGGTGGTGACGGACGCCTCCGTCGCGGGCATCGACTCGGTGCGCGGCGGNCGGCGACGTCCTCCGGTGACACGACCGACGGCGCGTCGGACGACGTCGTCACGGACACCGGCGCGACCGAGGAGGACGGATCGAACCGGGACTCCGACAAGGACGGCGGTTCGAACGGCCGAGACGGTGCTGACGGTCGTGGTTCCGGGAACGACGGCTCGTCGGACGACCGTGAGAGGGGGACCGACAGCGACGCGGAGACCCTGGTCGGGGACGGGGCCGACAGCGACGCGGAGACCCTCGTCGGGGACGGGGCCGACGACACGAACGAGGCCGCCGGGCGAGGCGGGGAGACCCGCGACTCCGGGAGCGACGACGCCACGGGCACGCGCGGCACCGACGTGTCCGGGAGCACCGGTGACCGCGGGGGCGCGAACGGCAGCGGCGCCACCGGGGGCTCGGGCGGCCGAGCGGGTGCTGACGGCACGGCCAGCCCCAACAGCGTCGCGGACGCCTCCGGCGCCGGGAGGGACCCGGCGGCCGCGCAGGAGGACGTGCCGAACCCGGCGGAGGTCTCGTCGAGCGACAACCCCTACGTCTCCCCCTTCTCGTCCGAACTCATCACCGTCCCCGCCCCCGAGACCGGATCCGCCGACCAGACCGCCCCGGCCGATGAGGCCACACAGGTCAACGGCGACGGCGGGGGAGCGCCGACCGGCACGACCACGCAGGACCGGGTCACCGAACCGGACACGTCCGACCGGACCGTCCCGGGCAGTGGGACCGCACCCGTTCACGACGGCGGCGCGGACGAGACCCCGTCCGCCGCGTCCGAGACTCCTGCCCGGTCCGATGGCGACCGGAACACCACGGAGTCCGGCGCGGACGTCGACTGGCCCCTCGGCGACCTGTACGAGTCCACCGACGCGGAGCGCACGGGCGACGCCCCGGCGCCGTTCGTGCCCCCGTTGTCACCCTTCGGCCTCCTCGACCCCAAGGAATCCCTCCTCACCCCCGATCTCGGCTTCCTCGACCCCAAGGCCGACCTCGCGCTCCCCCGGTCTCCCCTCTCGTGGATGGTCGACGACCTCCAGGTCTTCGCCGTCCCCGAGATCACGATCGACCCGCCCGCGGACACCGCGGCCGACGAGAACGCGCCCCCCGCCACCCAGGCGACCACGGGCACGGCCCTGGTCACCGGTCAGAGCAACACGGCCCAGCAGTCCGCGACCCAGCAGCCCGGGAACCAGCAGTCCACGGCCCAACAGCAGAACCCGGGAACGCAACCCGCGACCCGCACCACTCCCCCGGGGCAGCAGGAGCAGCAGCCGAACCCGCGGCCTCCGGCGGCCGTTCCGACGACGAGCCGCGACGCGGACGGCCACGACACCGCGGACTCGGCGCCAGCGCCGCCCCAGCGGGTGTCCACCGCCTCCGAGGCGCCGGACCACGCCCGGCCCGCCCAGGACCGGGCCACGACGACGACCGACCGCCAGGCGCCTCCGCCCGGGGACGCGGACACCGCCCAGGACCGGACCACGACGACGCCCGACCGCCAGGCGCCCCCGCCCGAGGACACCACCCAGGCCCAGGACCAGGGCCACGACCAGACCCAGTCCGCCCCGCCCCCGACCGACGGGACACCACCCCCACCCCGAACCGAGTACGAGGGCACCTTCACCCCGGACCGGTCCGGGACCTCCTACGACCTGGGCTACCTGACCACGACCAATCTGTACGGCCCGCACATGGTCACCGCGGAGAACGTCGACGCCTTCGTCGACGCCACCCTCGGCGACGTGCCCGACCTCGACGACCAGGGCCGACAGCGGTTCATGGACGCGTTCGCGGAGCTCTTCGAACGCTTCGGCCCGCGTCCCTTCCTCGCCCCCGGCGGACATCCCGTACAGGTCCAAGGCGACGACGGGACATGGTCGGCCAACCTGTCCCTGACCCTGCCCGACCACTTCTACCAGGTCCCCACCGACCCCCCGGATGAAGGCAGTGAATCCAAGTTCCTGCGGATGTGGGCCTCGGGAAGCGGTGTCAACGCCAGTGACGGCGGCTCGCGCGGCGGGAACAAGTCCGTGGGGACGAAGTTCACCGTCAATCCGCTCTACGTGGCCGACATCGCCGGCGGACCCCACGCGGGCCCGCTGGTCTCCGTCGGCGGCCGGTTCGGCACCGGAGTACGCACCACCAGTCACGGCGCCTCCAGGACCGCCAGCTCCGACACCGAGATCTGGCAGCTCGCTCCGCCCCATCTCTACGCCGCCGACCTGGACATGGAGCTGACGGTCACGCCGCCGTCGGCGCCCCGGCGGACCAGCGGGGCCGAGAACACGCAGTCGGACCCCTCCCCCGCCCCCCACACCCGTCGAGCCCGCTCCACCAACGGTCTGGTGATCACCTCACCGGGAGCGGTCACCACCAACACCGACGCACCCGATCACATCCAGCTGCACTCCGGCCCCACCCCGCCCTCCGGGCAGCGGCCGCGTCCGGCCCTGAATCTTCCCGACAGCGGAGCGGGGCACCCCCTCCAGGTCGGTGATATCACCCTCGTCCCCGGCGGCGCCGGTACCACCGGCGGGGGGGCCCCC
>NZ_ANBC01000385.1 GCF_000341125.1 Nocardiopsis lucentensis DSM 44048
ACAGCCACACGTTGGGCTTGGCCACGTGGCTCAACGAACACCTCCCCGGTGGAGCCAAGCGACGCCGGGAGCGAATCGACGAGTTCCGCCACAACGTCGAGCGGCTCTTCCACCCCGACCAGATGCAGGACCTCCTGCCGCAGATCGGCAACACCCCGGCCAGCATCCGCATCTTCACGCCCGAGGGCGGTGAGCAGATCATGAAGCTGTGGAGTGTGCCCACCGCGTACCATCGCAAGGACCACGCACCACCGGTGCTGGAACTCCTGCACTACCACAGCTCCACCAAGAGCACCTCCATCTCGCTCAACCGCAGCACCGGAGCCAGCGGCACCGGCGGCGGCGGGTTCGGCATCCACGCCGAACTGCCCAACGGGCGCAGCATCCGGTTGGACGCCCCGTTCGTGGAGTACGCCTTCTCCACGGGCTCCAACTCCACCACCACGCGCGAGCAGACCGCCATGTCCAGGTCCTACACGCATGGGACCGAGTACGCGGCCTACGGCGTCGAACGCGACTACTACCTCCAGTTCGAGGGTGACGCCCGGACCCACCACTTCCACGGCACCTCGTCCGAGATCCTGGCCACGGAGGACGCCCAGGCGATAGAGAGGCAGGCCACGACCGCCCGAGGCGGCGCCGGCGACGCGACCCGCGATTCCGGACAGAACGCCTCCGAGCCTCGGGTACCGCCCTTCAGCAACCTGCGTGTCGACCGCCCCCGGGATCTGAGCGGAGCCGACATCCGGGGGTTCGACTGGCCCTCCGCGAACACCCCGACGACCGGGCAGACCACCACGGGCGAGGACGCCGCCGACTCCGGGCGCGACCACGACCGCACGGTCTACGAGGAACTGGGCCACCGGATCCTCACCGGCATCGCCCACCACCGCCCCGGCCTGGTCATCCCGGAACTGGCCCGTTCCCGAGGCGCCTACGCCCGCCGCCCCGGCAACGCCGACGCCCCCTACTTCGACCGCTCTCCACGCGAACACACCGGGCTGCGCCGCGACCACGACACCGCGCGTGAGAACACGATGCGGATCCTGGACGCCCTCTCCGAGTCCAGCATGAAGGGCTCACGTGACGACCTGACCAGGAACGGCCTCACCGTCCACCTGACCGAGACCGCCACCATCGACCTCCCGTCAACGGCCACGCTCAAGGAGGGCCTGCGCCCGGACGTCGTGACTCTGCGCGTCTTCGCCGACGTCGGCCCGCTGCGCCACAGCTCCGAGTCCGGCATCAGCACGGGCGGGAAGGTCTACGGCACCTCCGGGCTGGGTCGATCGGACAGCCACGGCCACACGCACAGCCTCACCGGCACCGTGGGTATGAACACCCGACAGGGCACCGGATCCGACGCCCGCGGCGTCCCCGCCCGCTGGGGCGCCCCCTCGGTCTCGACCACGGTGTCCCGTGGTGCGAACCACGCCGTCCGCCAGAACGTCGCCCACACCAGCGCCGACGGGACCATGGACTACGGCGGCAGCGACGTGTGGACCTCCGACACCAGGTTCCACGCCCGCCTGTACGAGCACGACGACGTCGGTCTGGTCCGCGGCGACGCGCCGCCGTTGCGCGAACGCGGTCTGCCGCTGTTGGGCGAGGGTCTGGACACGACGATGGTCCTGGCCACCCCCAAGGCGCGCCCGGCCCGGTCCGTGGGGGCGACGCCGCCTCCGCCTCCCGCGGACCCCGCACCGCTCACGCCCGAACAGGCGCGCGAGATCATCCGTGGCGGGTTCGTCCCCGACCAGCCGGTGCCCGGGCCCTCGACCGCTCCACAGGACCAGAGCGCCCCGCTCCCCCTCCCCCAGCGCCGGGCCCGGGAGATCCTCCGACACGGCGCCACCATCGAGCACGTCAACACCAACCTGGACGGCGGTCCGAACCACCCCGATCTGCTCCAGCGCACCTACGACATCTTCTCCACCACGCGCAGCGGCCTGCACACGGGCTACAGCCGCAAGCTCGAGCACTACCTCCAGGGCAGGGCAAGCGCCCGGGAACTGTTCGAGAACCGCCTGTCGGGGATGCACCTGGCCACCGACCCGAGCGCTATCACACCGACGGGGTCACGCACGCGCCAGGAGATGAGCGGCGGCTTGTTCTCCCCGCACGACATCCGCGCGATCATCGCGACCAAGGTCGAGTTCGACGCGGTCCACGACTTCGTCTCGATGGACACGCAGATCTGGTGGACCGGTGTCACCGAGATCGGTCTGGCCACCAACGACTCCACCACCAGGAAGTGGTCGCTGCGGACCGGAGCGGGTATCACCGAGAACCCCAACCCGGCGGGCACGGGCAACTCCCTACCCAGCGAGGCGATCCGCCCCATCCCGGTCTGGGGCCCCTCCTTCGGTTTCACCCCCTCCAGCACCTCCTCGTCCAGGACGCACTCGAACAGTTTCTCCTCCTACACGTTCCTCCTCCCGAAGGTCGCGTGGTCCTACGCGTTCCGAGGTTCGGGTCACCTCACCCAGGCCGTCGAGTTCCTGAAGAACTGGAGCATCGGCCCCACCCTTCCGTGGAGCAGCCAGTACCGCGGCTGGCACGTCCCGGTGAGCGACCTGTTCTCGGGGTACGTGCACGCCAACGACGCCTTCGCGCTGAACCTGGTCCACGACGCCGTGACCGACACCGACCAGGGCCCCGAGCTCGGTTCCCAGCCGAACCCGAAAAAGCCCGAGGGCTGGTCGGCCGGCCCCGGTTTGGAACATCTCGGTCGGCAGATGCGGCCCTTCGACCCCGGCGCCGCCCTGCAGAACCTCACCGACGACCTCGCGCGCGACGGAATGGAGTTGACCGGCCACAGCCGCGAGCAGATCCTGCACACGCTCACCACCCAGCTGGGTCACCAGTCCGCCACCACGCGGCCGGGCGAACAGTCCGTCAAGGCGGTACCGGTTCCGGTGCGTGTGCGCCCGATCGGGCAGCCCGTGCACACGGCCACCGACGCCACGATGTACGTGGACCTGCGTACGACCGCGACCCGCACCGAGTACGTCAGCTACGCGAGCGACTACATCGAGTCGCGGACCTGGACCGAAGCCGACGGCCGGGGCCGCAGCAGCGCTACCTCGCGCACGGCGGGCGCGGACGGCACCCTGCTCCAGCCGACCGGCTACGACGGGGACCGGAGCGGCCCCGACGACCAACCGGGGAGCCGCCTGCTGTTCGTGGCCCCCCAAGCCGGGCTGTCCGGAGGGTCGGGCACCCGCCAGAGCACGAACGTCTCGGACTCGGTGTCCCGCACGGTCGAGCTCGAATGGCCGACCCCGTTCGCGAAACTCGTCCAGGACATCGACCTCACCCTCACCCTGAAGGTCGGCGACGCCGAGACCGGCCAGAACCAGGACGGCACCCCCGAGACGGATCGGAACCAGGGCGGCAACCGCAATCCCCTTCGCGGGGGAAGCGGACGCTCCACCTTCACGGGTCGCGGTGGAGCGGGGCAGATCGAGACCGTCTTCCCGTTCTCCTACCTGGTCTCCACTCCCCCGCCCCAGACCAGCCCCTCCCCCACGGAATCGGACGGTTCCACCGCGCAGGCCGGCCCCTCCGGTGCCGGCCCGGCGCGGGGACCGGGTGACCAGGAGGCCTCCCCGGCGCCCACCACCGCTCCCGAACACCCCGACGACACCCCGCACGCCTCACTCGACGACATGATGCGCAGCTGGGCGAGGGACACACGCGAGGCCGCTCCGGACCAGATCCCTCCCACCCACGACACGGTCATTCTCCCGACCGGGGTACAGGGTTCAGGCCAGTCGATTCGGGACACCGCCCACATCGTCGTCGCCAAGTCGCTCGGCTGGACCCCACCCGCCGACGCCGTGCGGGACGGGGCCTACACACCGCACGCCATCGCCGACGCCCGTGCCCACGTCGCCAAGGAGCTCAAGCTCGACACCCGCCACGACGCCATCGACCACAGCCTGGACAACCTCGCCCTCCAGGGCCTGTACCCCAGCGCCTCCCGCAACGACGACGGCGTGCGGCTGCTGAGCATCGGACGCACCGACTGGAGCGTCAAGGCACTACCCGACATGTCCGCCCCCACGGTCCTGGACATCATCCCCGCCGCCAGAATCAGCGACAACCTCTCCCACGGTGGCGGCCAGGGCACCACCCGGGAGGTCTCCTCCACCATCGACGGCAGTGCGAACGCGGTGCGCCCCATGGGGATGAGTACCGAGGCCGCCCACGACTACGACAACCACCAGGGGATCTACACCGGGAGCGGCCCCGCCCCCAGTTCCTCCCGCACCAACAGCGAGCACCGCGGCGCCAACCAGCCGATCAAGCGCTACCCCGAGTCCGACAGGCTCCGGCAGGGCAACGCCTACCTGGTCGAGTTCGACACCAGGTGGGCCATCGGCGCCACGTCGAAACTGCGTGACTCCGCCTTCTCCAAGGTGCGCGGATGGTTCGGCGACCGTTCCTCGCCTCCGGCACGCTGGCAGCTCGGGGAGACCTCCACCCGCCTCTCCGGGTGGGTCTCCGAGGAGGACGCGATCGGGTTGGGCATCCTCACCCGTGACCGGGCCGAGGACCTGAAGCCGGTGGTGCGCGAACTCGACCTGGCGCGCGATCGGTTCGCCCAGGCCGAGGAGGCCTACTACGAGGCCCGCCGCCCGCTGGAGGCCCTCGCCGAGGAGGTGGTCAACGGCCGGGACCGCGACGCCGCCCAGCAGCGGTACGACGAACGGAAAGCCGACTACGACCAGGCTCTGAGCGCCTTCAACGACGCCATCGACCATTGGGTGAAGACCCTCAACGAGGTCCGCCGGGTCGTCAAGGACCCGCGCGATATGGTCATCCCCGACTTCCAGGGCAAGGGGAAAGGGAAGGGAAAGGCCCCCGCGTGGATCGACGGCGCCGGGCCCCTGCCCCCCATCACCGAATCCCCGGAGGACGTCCCCGACATCAAGGGCAAGGCCCCCGAACGAAGCGATGACACCCGGTCCCCGGCACCCGTCACCGAATCCGTCGAGGACACGGCGGACACCGCCGCCGAGGGGGACCCGAGCCTCGCCAACAGGTTCCGATCGACGCTGAACCCCGAGTCCACGCCGTCGCCCGGCCCGGCGACCACAGGCGACGACCGGGCGGCCACCGACAGCGACCAGGCGACGACCGGCGACGGCCAGGCGTCCCGGGACAGCGCGGCCGAGGAGCAGCGCCTGCGCGATACCGAGGAACAGCACCTCCGCGACGAGGCCGCGGACCTGCTCGGTCAGGCCGAGAACGTCCGAGCCGAGATCCCGGCCGCCCAGGGCCGGGCCGACCAGGCGGCGACCGACGTGCGCAGCCTCCAGGGGGCTGTGGCTCAGCTCCGGGACCACGACCTTCCGTCCGCTGAGAGGGACTTCCAGTCCGCTGGCGGGGAACTCGACCAACTCCGCGTCCAGACCGACGCGGCCCCCCCGGGC
>NZ_ANBC01000386.1 GCF_000341125.1 Nocardiopsis lucentensis DSM 44048
ACCGGTCTCGGCAGGAGGTACGAGACTCAGAAGTCCGCCGCCGACGCCGCACGAACCGACGCCGAAAGGGCCGGTGAGGACGCGGAGAGGGCGGATGACGAGTACGCCGACGCCGCACACGGCCTGGAGGAACGTCGGCACGAGACGGCCGCGGCCGAGCGAGCGCTGAACGACCTCCGCGCGCGTCTGCCCGAGGTGGAGAACGCGGCCCGGGAAGCCCGTGGCGCCTACGACGAGGCGGTCGCCGCCTCCGCCGATGGCCAGGGCGCGGAGAACGTCCCCTCAGCCGAAGCCGTTCAGCGGCTGAGGGACACGGCCGACGGCGCGGACCGGCGGCTGAACGAGGCCCGCGACGAGATCGAGCGGAGTGCCGACGGTCTCGACGCCCGGGAGCGGGACGATGCCCGGGCCGGGGAACACGTCCAGGAACTGCTCGGACGGGCGGAGGAACGACGCGCGCGGGCCGACGAGGCCGCCGGGCACCGGGACGACCAGCAGCGGGCCGCCGCCGAGCTTCGCGACCTGCGCGACAGCGCCCAAGAGAGCGCCGCGGCGGCCGACCAGCGCGCGCGGGACCGCGCCGCGACGGCCGCCGGTCTCCAAACCGCTCTGGGCGAGGCCGAGCAACGGTTCAGCAACGCCCGGGACGAGCGGGACTCCCTGAGGGACCGGCTCACGGACGCCCGGGACGAGCTCGACACCCGAAGCGCCGAGCTCCGCGACGCCCGGAACGAGGTCGCCACACTCACCGACGACGCGCGCAACCTCGAACGGCGGGCGCGACAACGCCTGGACGAGGCCGACGAGCTGCGCGAGCGGTCACGGAGGTCGAAGCAGGCGGGGGACGAGGAGGCCGGAGACCGGCCGACCTCCGACGACGCGCCCGCGAACCAGGGGGCCGGGGGGCGCCGTGCCGCCGACCCCGGCGTCGAACTCAGCACCTCGTCCGGTGCCGTCCGAGCCTCGGACGGGGACGACGGGGACCAGGACGCGGCGAGTGACAGCGACGGTTCGGACGCCAGTACCGTCCGTCCGCCGCGCACTGACGTGTCGCACCTGACCGACCCGACCGTCATGGCCGTCTTCACCCCGTCCACGCGGGGGTGGCCCGCGCCGCCCGCCTGGGGCCAGGGCCTGGGCCCCGAGGGCATGGCGGGGGCGCGGACGTTCGACACCTCCGAGGGCTCCGCGGCGTACCTGACGCGGCACATGCCCACGCCGGAGATGAACGAGACGGAGCGGGCCTACGTCCGGTACTACACGGCCGAGGGCAGCTACGTCATCAACGACGAGCTGCGTTCGGGGGTCGCGCCGGAGCGTGCCACGTCGAGTATGCGGGAGGCGGTACGCCACCTGGACGGGGTACTGGAGCGCTCCTCGCCCCCCGAGCCGATCCTGCTTCAGCGGAGCATCGACACCCTGCCCGAGGCGCTCGACACCTCGCCGAGCTCCCCCGACGACATGATGGCGCTGGTCGGTCGGACGTTCACCGATCCGGGTTACGGGTCCGCCGCCATGTCGCACCGGCCGCTCCATCCCGAACGGCGCATCCAACTCTCCGTCAGGGTGCCGCGGGGCTACCCCGCGCTGAACGCGATGGACGTCCCCGGTGTCACGAACCGCGACGAGCACGAGGTCATTCTCCGCCGGGACACCACGTACCTCATCCACAGTGTCCGAGAGCTGGAGCCCGACCAGTACGGTCTCCGGCACTGGGCGATCGAGCTCGAGATCGTGCCGGACGGATGGACCCCGACCGACGTCACCGCCATGCCCGTTTTCACCTCTCCCGGCCAGGGTGGGGAACAGACCACGGGATCGACCGACACCGCCACCAGCGACCGGAACGACGGGCGCGGTGACGCCTCCGCCAGTGGTCAAGGCGGCGGTCGCGGCGCCGGGGCCGGGCGTGGCACGGGCGGCGGTTCCGCCGCGGGAAGAGGACGCGGTCAGGGTGCTCCCCCGCCTCCTGACACGCGGGACGACGACGTCGACCGGCCGCTCGGCGACACGGGCGGCGCGGCCACCGAGCGCGCGACCCGACCGGCGGACACCCTGGCGGACCTGCTCGGCCCGCTCAAGCCTCCGTCGTGGCTGACCGGTCTGGATCCGAAGGAGCCGACCGCGACCTTCGACCTGGACACCAAACGGCCCTTCGACCCCAACGGTCTGCTCCAGATGCCGTTCCCGGACAGCGCGCCCACCACCACGGTCGACGGCACTGACCAACCGTCCGTCCAAGGGATGGAGCAGGCTCCGACCACGGTGTGGGCGCCGCCCCCCGCCTGGGGTGAGGGCGTCCGGCCCCAGGGCATGCGCGACGGCCGCGCCCTGGACGGTCCCGCGGACCTGTCCCAGGTCCTACCACCGACCACCCTGACCGACGAGCAGACAACCGCCGTCAGCGACTTCACCGCACCCGGCGGCGACACCACCGTCAACGACGCGCTGCGCAACGGAACCGACACCGGGGACACACGCACCACCGCAGAGACCCTCGACTCGCTGATCGCCCAGTCAAGCGTCTCCGAACCGGTCGTGCTCAACCACCGCACGAACAGCTCGTTCGCCGAACGGCTGGGGGCCCCCCCCNNNCCTACACCGAGCCCGGATACGTCACCGCGACCACCACCGCCCCGCCGCTGGACCACCGCAACCCCGTCGACGTGGTGATCAGGGTCCCCGAGGGCTTCCCCGCGCTCAACACCGCGGGCTCCTCCGATCCTCACCCGGGGGACGGGCCCGACGCGGTGCTGCGGCGCGGGACCACGTTCGTCGTCCACGACGTCCGACAGGTGCCTGACGAGCTCTACGACAACGACCACTGGGTGGTCGAGGCCGAGGTCGTGCCGGACGGATGGACACCGCCCGCCGACTGGCGCTCGACTCCCCACGACGGCGAGGGAGGACTCCCGGCCGCGCCTCGACCCGAGTCGGGGGCGACCGGCGACCTCATGGCCATGCCGGTCTTCACACCCCGCTCCGGCCCCGCCCAGGTCCCGGGCACCGTCGGAGCGGACGGGATCCGGCGATTCTCCTCGTTCCTGGAGGGCGCGAGATACGGCGACCAGTTCCTCGACGACCCGCGGTGGAACCGCAACGCGTTCCGGACCCGAACGGTCGAGCAGCAGCGTGCCGTCCTCGCCTACACCACCAGCAGCTGGCCGTACAACGACGTGCTCAGGGCCCGGGACGACGACGCCCGGGAGGAGCTGCTGGAGGACTGGTACGACGACGACGGAGACGGCTTTCCCCTGTACGAGCTGTCAGGATGGCCGCTGCGGCCTCCGACGCTCCAGGACATCCAGGACGCCTACGGGCGTCCCGGTCTGACCCCGGACCAGCGAAACATGATCGTCGACATCCTGACTTCCGGGGATCCCGACAGGACGCTCGCCGATCTGCGGGACGACGCTGGACGCGCTGGGCACCTGGTCGACTCGTTCGGACACTTCCCCACCCTCCAGGACCTCTACGACCGGATCTCCCTCATCGACCAGGCGCTCGACGCCAGTTACCTGCCTGAACCCCTGGAGGCGCACCGAGGTCTCTGGGGAGTCAACTTCATGGACGGCTTCGACCCGGACGACCCACAGGCGCTCGTGGGAACCGTGCAGACGGAAGCGGGCTACCTCTCCACCTCCCTCGGAGACGGGGCCGCGATCATCGGCATGCCCCGTTGGCCGGTCCATCTCCACCTCACCCTTCCCGCCGGGACCAGGGGGCTGTGGCTGGGCGGAAACAGCACCGCCCCCGAACAGCGGGAACTGCTCCTGCCACGGAACACCAGCTACCGGATCACCGGGGTCACCCAGGACGACGACGGCAAGATCCACATCGAAGCAGAGGTCCTGGTATCGCCCCCGGCCCACGTCGGCGGCGGCCATTCCCCCTCTTCCGCCCACCCCCTGGAGGAGGGCGACCCCGACCGCACCGTCAGCGACCACGACAACGGTCAGGATGACGGACGCGGCACCGGTGCCGGGCGCGGTTCCGGTGACGGTTCAGGCGGTGGTACGGGGCGGGGCACACCTCCGGCCGGGGCGCGCGACGGCGACGGCGTCGACCGGCCACTCGGAGACGTCGACGTCGACGACACCCGGAACGGCGCCCATCCCCCCGAGAGCACGACCGCGCCCCCGGACGGGCCGCTGGACGTGTTCGGCCTCATCAAGCCGCCGTTCACGCTGCCGGAGCTGGACCCCAAGCGGCTCCTGGACCCCAACGGGCTCCTCGCCCCAGCCCTTCCGCGCACAGCGAGTGACACCTCGCGCCCGTTGCCGCCCGACGTGACCGTCATGTCGGCCTTCACGCCCGAGCCGGGGCTGTGGGACAGCGACGACCTGCCCCTACCCGACCTGGACTGGATGGCCACCGATCCCGCTCCGGCCCAGAGACCGGACCAGACCCCGGACCCGGGCCTCACACCGTCCCCGGGCGCCATGGACTGGGCGCTGGACATCCCGTCCGACACCGACTCCCGACCCGGAGCCGTCGACCAGGAAGGACCCGTCGACGTCGACGACCGTCCGGGCACGATCGGCGGGGACGGCGTCCGACGCTTCGCCACCGACGGGGAGGGACTGTCCTACGGTGACAGGATTCTCGGTGATCCCGACACGAACCCCCACTCCTACCCGAACCTGCCCGAGGACCACCGGCGAGCGATCGACGGGTACACCGACCCCGACAGGATCCCCTACGACCGGCTCCTGCGGGCCCCGGACGACCAGACCCGACAGCGGATACTGCAGGAGCTGAGCTCGGACCGCGGCTGGAGCTTCCCCCTGTACGAGCTGACGGGGCCGGACCCGCGCACACCGACGATGTGGGACATCGGCGTCGCGGCCGGCCGGTCCGACGAGCTGACACTGGCTCAGCAGAGCTTCGTCGACGCCATCCTGAGCGCTTCCGACCCCCTTGAGGCACTCACCCACTGGAGGGACCAGGCGGGAAGCGCCGCTCGGTTGATCGATGCGTTCGGTCGCCTCCCCACACTCGAGGACATCGCTCAGCGCGTCAGCCTCATCGATGAGGCGATCGGTCGCAATCCGCTGCCCGAGCCCCTGCTCGTCCGGTGGGACGTGCACGACATCTCCCTCCTGACCGGGTACGACCCGGACGACCCGGATTCGCTCGTGGGGACGGTCCAGACCGAACGGGGCTACCCACCAACCTCCCTGGGAGCGGGAGCGCGGGTACCCGGGTCGGAGCGCGCGCCCTTCCAGTTCCACCTGGCCCTGCCCGACGGAACGCACGGCCTGTGGCTGGGCGACCGCGCCGACACCCGGGCCGACGCTCGCGGGCTGCTCCTGCCGCGCGGCACCCGGTACCGGATCACGGGCGTCCGGACCGAGGGCACCGGAGCCGACAGAACCCTCCACATCGACGCCACCGTCCTGCCGCACGAGCCGGACACCGGTGGCGACCGGCCCTCCCCCTCCGTCGACGTCGACAATCCCCCGGACACCGTCGGCGAGGACGCCTCCACCCACGACGACGCCGGTGACGGCGCGCCGGTCACGAACCAGGACGCCGACGGCCTGGCCTCGGATCAGCCTGCCTCCTCCGCCGCGTCCACCGCGGTCCGGAGCCCGACCCCGTCCCCGGGCGCGGGAGCCATGGACTGGGCACCGGACGCGACGCCCGCACCCGACACCGACTCCCGAGCCGGATCCGCCGCACAGGAAGGCCCC
>NZ_ANBC01000387.1 GCF_000341125.1 Nocardiopsis lucentensis DSM 44048
CGACGTCGACCACCGTCCGGGCACCGTCAGCGAGGACGGCGTCCGACGCTTCGCCACCGACGAGGAGGCCGAGGAGTACGGCGAGGAGTTCCTCGACGACCCCGACACCAACCCCCACGCCTACCCGAACCTGCCCGCCGACCGGCGGACCGCGATCGACAGGTACGCCCACCCCGACCGGGACCTCTACAACCGGATCCTGCGGGCCCCGGACCACCGGAGCCGACAGCGGATCCTGCAGGACCTGCGCGCGGACGGGAGACCGGGCTTCGCCCTGTACGAGCTGACGGGACCGGGTCTGCGACCGCCGACGATGGCCGACATCCAGAGCGCCTTCGACCGGCGCCACGAGCTCACGAACACGCAGCGAGACCTCGTCGAGAGCATCGTGAACGCCGCGGACCCCCCGTCGGGTCTGGCCCGCTGGAGGCGACGGGCGGGCTACGCGGGCCGGTTGAGCGACTCCTACGGCCGCTTCCCCACGGTCGGCGACATCCTCGACCGCGTCCGCCTCATCGACCGGGTGATCGCCGGCAACCCGCTGCCCGAACCCCTGACCACCCACCGGGGACTGCACACGGTCGACTTCATGACCGGGTACGACCCGAACGACCTGAACGCGCTCGTGGGGACGGTCCAGACCGACTCCGCGTTCCTGTCGACCTCCCTGGGAGCGGGAGCACAGGCACCCGGATCGGAGCGCGCGCCCTTCCAACTCCACCTGACCCTGCCCGACGGAACGCACGGCCTCTGGCTGAACGGCTACACCGGATCCTCGGCCGACGCCCGTGAACTGCTCCTGCCGCGCGACATCCGGTACCGGATCACGGGCGTCCGGACCGAGGGCACCGGAGACGACA
>NZ_ANBC01000388.1 GCF_000341125.1 Nocardiopsis lucentensis DSM 44048
GAATTACTCATCTAGGCGGTGTTTTTTGGGTCCTCCGCTTCGCTTCGCTTCGGACCGTGTTCGGGCGCCCTCAAGGCAGGGATTCTTCATCCTCGTCCTCGCCTGTCGCTCGTTCCTCGCTCGCGGCTCGACTCGTCTTGCACAACCCTGCCGGCGCCCGAACGACACCCCCTCGGGTGACCGTTCCAAGAAACAGGGCCTAGTCGTCGGCCTTCCTCCGTCCCCGCCTGTCCTGAACGGTGAGGAGTCCACGATCACGGGCGCGGGTGACCCAGCGTGCGGCGGTGGACTTGGGCAGGTCCAGTCCGAGCGCGACCGTCTGGACGGGTGACTCCCCGAAGATGAGCGCGACCCGGTACAGGTAGGCCACCCACTTCAGTGCGCGGGTGGTGGGCCCTCCCTCGGCGATGTCCTCCGGCATGGGTCCCATGTTGAGCGCCATGGATCCCTTGACCGCTGACTCGATCCCCAGGCGCAGAACGGTTTGGACGGGCACCGAGCGGAGGGCCTCCCCCGTGACCTCGGTTCCCTCCTGCGCGGAGACGGTCAGCGAACGGCACTCGTACCGGCCGCTGTCGCGATTGAACTCGGCGCCCATGGTCACGTCGTAGCCCTGAACGTCCCGTCCTTCGACCTCGACGCGTCGGGGGAGGCGGAGGCCGTCACCGATGTCGATGATCGGATCCGCGCCGATCAGGGGTGCTTTGCCGTGAACTCTCATGGGATCCATCGTGATGCAATGAGATGGTCCTGTCAAAGCCAGCCCATATCGTGGTTGATCTTGACGGAACTCGCGCACTAATGTCGGAGTCGTTAGATTCCCCGACGGTCAACAGCGCGGAAGGACGGGCATGGGAAACGGATCGCACATACGACGGGTAGCCCTGATGACCCCTCGGCAGTTGTCGGACTACTTGGGTGTGCCTGTGCAGACCCTGGCCAACTGGCGTTGGCGGGAAGAAGGGCCGAAGTGGATCAAGCTCGGTCGACGCGTGCGCTATCGGCCGGACGAGGTCGAGCGCTGGCTGAGCGCCCAGGGACAGGGTGGAGAGGCCGCATGACTCGCATTGACGACGGTGACCCCCGTCCGGGCGGGGCGGACGGCCGCGTGGACGCCCACGTGAACCGATGTGAGCCCGGCGTGCCCACCCAGTTCGCCCGGCTACGCGCCGCGCTCGGCTACGCCGCGCGCGGATGGCCGGTGTTTCCCTGTGAACCCGATGGCAAGGCGCCCCTCGGCGCCCTCGCGCCGCACGGAGTCAAGAACGCCACGACCGATCCCCATCGGATCGCCGCCTGGTGGCGGTACTGCCCGGAGGCCAACGTGGCCATCGCGACCGGTGCTCCGGCCGTGGACGTGGTCGACGTCGACAACAAGCCCGACGGCGACGGGTTCGCCGCGTTCAACCGCCTCGTGCGCGCCGGGGTGTTGGGCGGCGCCATCTATCTCGTGCGCACCCCGTCCGGCGGCCTCCACGCCGGATTCCCCGGCACCGATCAGGGATGCGGACGCCTGGGCCCCCACTTCATCGACTTCAAGGCCCGGGGCGGCTACGTCGTCGCTCCGCCCTCGACCGTGCGAGGACGTCCCTACACGCTCACCGAGGAACGCCCCGTCGGCGCACCGGTGGTCTGGGCACGCGTCAAGCGCGTCCTCGACCCAGCCGGGCCGAAGCGTCCGGCGCCCGTGCGCGCGACTCTTCCGCCGCGCGGCGTCGACGCCCTCGCCGACTGGCTGGCCAAACAGAAGGAGGGCAACCGCAACAACGCTCTGTTCTGGGCGGCGTGCCGAGCGGTGGAAACCGGTGCGGGCACTGGTGACCTCGACCGACTCGTCGACGCCGCTGTCGGCGTCGGCCTCGACGAGCGGTCCGCGCGCGCCACCGCCCGTTCCGCCGCGCGCCGTTGGGCGGTGGGCACGTGACCGAACAGACCGAGTACACCTTGGGCGACCTCGACCGGGGCGACACCCTGGACGCTCTCCTCGACGAGGTGCGCGCGGCCTTCACCCGCTACGTGGTGCTGCCCACCCCCGAGGCCGTCGACGCCTTGGTGCTGTGGTGCGCGGCCACCCATGCCCAGGCCGTCGCCGACCACGCGCCGCGCCTGGTGATCAAGGCCCCGGAGAAGCGGTGCGGTAAGTCGCGGTGCCTGGACATCGTGGAGGCGTTGAGCTTCAAACCCGTCGTGGCGGTCAACGCGACCCCGGCCGCGATCTTCCGCAGTATCGAGGCCGACGAGCCCCCGACGCTCATCTTCGACGAGGTCGACACGATCTTCCCGGCCAGGAGCACCAAAGCCGCCGAGAACAACGAGGAACTGCGCGGGCTGCTCAACGCCGGACACCAGCGAGGCCGTCCCGCGCGACGCGTCGTCGGAAAGGGAACCGAACAGGTGGTCGCGGAGTTCGCCACGTTCGCCATGGCGGCGTTGGCCGGCATCGGGTCCATGCCCGACACGATCGAGGATCGGGCGGTGGTCATCACCATGCGTCGCCGTGCCCCTGACGAGCGGGTCGCGAAGTTCCGCTACCGGCGCGACCAGCTTCCGCTCCACGGCTTGCGTGAACGCTTGGGTGATGTGATCAAGACCCACCTCGACACCCTCGCCGGCGCCGAGCCGAACATGCCGGTGGAGGACCGGGCGGCCGATACGTGGGAACCGCTCATCGCTCTCGCCGACGCCGCCGGGGGAACCTGGCCCGACCGTGCCAGGCGGGCCGCGGAGGCGCTGACGAGCGCTCTCGACGCGGAGGGCGGGGCCTCGATCGGTGTCCGACTGCTCACGGACTGCCGCGCGGTGTTCGCCTCCCACGGCGATCCCGGCGCCCTCAAGACCGCGGTGCTCCTCGAAGGACTCAAAGCGATCGAGGAGGGGCCGTGGTCGGACTGGGGACGCAACGGGTTGACCGGGCGCAAGCTCGGCGACCTTCTCGTCGAGTACGGCATCAAGCCCGGCAACGTTCGGTTCGAAGACGGTTCCCAGGCCAAGGGCTACCTCCGGATGAAGTTCTCCGACGCCTGGTTGCGCTATTGCGCTCCCGGCCCGGCCCCCGAACCACCCCGGGAGGTGAGCCGTCCTGGCCCTGTCGATGGGCACGGAGTCGGGGCGGAGGGGCCGGTACAGGCGGGGGAGACCACCGCGACGGGTACCTGCAAGACCCCCGACTGCGGCCGCCGTGTCGCGTTCGACCTGTTCCCACACGGCTACTGCTACGACCACCAACCCGCCGCCGCGTGACCCAGCTGAGATCAGTCCCGGCGTTCCGTGCCGTCCGGGGAGCCACCGAGCCCCTCCAGTTCGCCGATCGCCTCGCCCAGCCAGGCGACCCAGAAGGTCTCCATGTCGATTCCGGCCCTGAGTACGAGGCGCTGCACGCGGTCCCGGTCCGTGCCCCGTTCCCTGGCCGCGTCGCGCTTCTCGATCTCCTGGTACTCCTCCAGCTGGGCGGAGTGCAGGGCACGGTGGCGGCGCAGCTCCTCCACGAGATCGCCGATCCCCACGACCCCCGCCGCGCGCAGCCGTAGC
>NZ_ANBC01000389.1 GCF_000341125.1 Nocardiopsis lucentensis DSM 44048
GAGGACGGTTTCTCCAGCAGGGCGGTGAGGATCGCGTGGGGCAGGGACATGAGCGCATTCTAGGTTCGGCTCACAGGGCGGCGGCCAGCTCCGTGCCCTGCTTGATGGCGCGCTTGGCGTCCAGTTCGGCGGCCACGTCGGCGCCCCCGATCAGGTGCGCCCGGCGCCCGGCGGCGGTCAGCTCGTCGGCGAGGTCGCGGCACGGGTCCTGGCCCGCGCACACCACCACGGTGTCCACGTCGAGCACGCGGCTCTCACCGTCGACGGTCAGGTGGAGTCCGTCGTCGTCGACGCGATCGTAGGTGGCGCCCGCGATCATCTCCACGCCTCGGTGGCGCAGTTCCAGACGGTGGATCCAGCCGGTGGTCTTGCCCAGCCCGGCGCCGACCTTGCTGGTCTTGCGCTGGACCAGGTGGACGGTGCGCGGCGGGGCGGGCCGCTTCGGTTCGGTGAGCCCGCCCGGGGTGGTGTGGTCGGTGTCCACGCCCCACTGCCGGAAGAACTCGTCGGAGTCCAGGCTGGCCTGCTCGCCGCCGTCGGTGAGGAACTCCGCGACGTCGAAGCCGATGNNCGCGACACGCTCGCCGACGGCGGCCCCGCCCCGCAGGACGTCGACGTAGCTGACCACCTTCGGGTGGTCGACGCCGGGGATGCCGGGGGTGCGGGGCGTGACGCCGGTGGCGAGGACGACCTCGTCGTAGCCGTCGAGGTCGGCCGCGGTGACGCGGGTCTTGAGGCGCACGTCCACGCGGTGCTTGTCGAGCTGGACGCGGTAGTAGCGGAGGGTCTCGTCGAACTCCTCCTTGCCGGGCACCCGGCGGGCCATGTTGAGCTGGCCGCCGACCTCGTCGGCCGAGTCGAAGAGGGTGACGGTGTGCCCTCGCTCGGCCGCGGAGACGGAGAAGGCCAGACCGGCGGGGCCGGCGCCGACCACGGCCACGTTCTTGCGGGTGCGGGTGGGGGAGAGGACGAGCTCGGTCTCGTGGCAGGCGCGGGGGTTCACGAGGCAGGACGTGATCTTGAGGCTGAAGGTGTGGTCCAGGCAGGCCTGGTTGCAGCCGATGCAGGTGTTGATCTCCTCGGGGACGCCCGCCTCGGCCTTGTTGACGAAGTCGGGGTCGGCGAGGAGGGGGCGGGCGAGGGAGACCATGTCCGCGTGGCCCTCGGTGAGGATCTCCTCGGCGACGGCGGGGGTGTTGATCCGGTTGACGGCGACGAGGGGGACGGACACCTCGCCCATGAGCTTGCGGGTCACCCAGCTGTAGGCGCCGCGCGGTACGGAGGTGGCGATGGTGGGGATGCGCGCCTCGTGCCAGCCGATACCGGTGTTGATGATGGTCGCCCCGGCCTCCTCGATCGCCTTGGCGAGCTGGACGACCTCGTCGAACGTGGACCCGCCGGGGACGAGGTCGAGCATGGACAGGCGGTAGACCACGATGAAGTCGGGGCCGACGCGCTCGCGGACGCGGCGCACGGTCTCCACGGGGAAGCGCATGCGGTTCTCGTAGGAACCGCCCCAGCGGTCCTCGCGCTTGTTGGTGGCGGAGGCGATGAACTGGTTGATGAGGTAGCCCTCGGAGCCCATGACCTCGACGCCGTCGTATCCGGCGCTCCGGGCGAGCTCGGCGGCCCGGGCGAAGTCGTCGATGGTGCGTTCGACGTCCTCGTCGGTCAGCGCGCGCGGGGTGAAGGGGCTGATGGGCGCCTGGATCGCGCTGGGCGCGACGGAGTCCTCGCTGAACGCGTAGCGGCCGGTGTGCAGGATCTGCATGGCGATCCGGCCGCCCTCACGGTGGACGGCGTCGGTGATCACCCGGTGCTCGTCGGCCTCGGCCTCGGTGGTGAGCTTGGCGGCGCCCTTGAAGGTGACTCCCTCCTCGTTGGGCGCGATGCCGCCGGTGACGATCAGACCGACACCGCCGCGGGCACGTTCGGCGTAGAAGGCGGCCATCCGTTCGAAGCCGCCCTGGACCTCCTCCAGGCCCACGTGCATGGATCCCATGATCACGCGGTTGGGCAGGGTGGTGAAGCCCAGATCCAGTGGTTCCAGCAGGTGCGGGTACTCGCTCATGTGGTCTCCTCGCGCGGTGCTTCGCGGGCCGGTGTCCGGTCGGCTCGAATTCATTATGCAACAAGTTGCAAAATGAGTGAAGGCGAGCCCCGGGAACGAGCTCGGGGAGAGCGCGGGTCAGGCGGGACGGTGTTCGCCGCCGTCCCGCTGGGGCCCGTCCATCACGCCCTCGTACAGGGAGAACAGGCGCGGACCGGAGGGGGAGGCGCCATCGGCGGCGTCGGCCTCGGCGAGCGCGGACCAGCAGGCCGCGGCGAGGCGACGTGATTCGGCCCCCTCCCAGGGCTGGGGGAGCAGCTCCGGGGGCAGGAGGGGATCGGGCTCCATGGCCTCGGTGAAGGCCGCGGCGAGGCGCACGGCCATGGTCAGCCGCTCGGGGCCGGTGAGCGCCTCCGGCGCGTCGATCCGGTCGAGGCAGGCACGGGCGAGGGCGGCCAGACGGGAGTGCCGCTCCGCGATCTCGTCGATCGGCCACAGGGCCGCGGCCAGGGCGGTCGGGTCGGTGAGATCTCCGACGCGCAGGTCGTCGCTGGTGAGGTGGGTGAGCGCGGAGGAGACTCCGAGCTCGTGGGCGCGGATCTCGACGAGCGGGGTGATCGGATTCGCGCAGACGTAGAGGCCGCCCTGGAGCGGGGTGGCGCCGAGGTGGAGGAGCGTGTCGCGCAGGGCGTCCCGGGCGGTCCTCCGGGACTCGGGCACGGCGAAGGCGAAGAGGTACCAGGTCCCGTTCCAGGGGGCGAGCCCGTGGTCCTGGCGGTAGGCGTGGCGGACGAGGTCGACGTCGGGGTCGATGGCGCCCGTCGCGTCGGGGGTGGCGCGGAGCAGGGCCTTGCGTCCACGGCCCTCGTGGGTGAACCGGCCTTCGGCGACGAGGCGTTTGACGCAGAGCCGTACCTGTTGGTCGGTCATGCCGAGCAGCCCCGCGACCGCGTAGAGCTCGCCCGCGTCGACGGTGCCGTCCCCGCGCACGAGGGCGTGGACGAGCAGGCGGGTCGGGATCGGGGGCCAGGAGGCGTCTCCCGGTGTGGCGGTCGTGGTGTTCATGGTGTGGTCCTGTCGTCGGTGTCCTCGGCCGGTGTGACGGGCCGGTGCATGGTGGTGACGGCCCCGAAACCCATGATGCGGCGCAGGTACGGGGTTCGTTCGGTGCGGACGGCTCGGAAGCCGTGCCGCTCGTACAGGGCTCGGGCGCGCGGGTTGACGTCGATGACGTCGAGCCGGACGCGGTGGCGGGCGTGTT
>NZ_ANBC01000390.1 GCF_000341125.1 Nocardiopsis lucentensis DSM 44048
CCGGGGGTCGACGGCGATGCCGTCCATCACCAGTTCGCCGGGCTCGGGGCGCCGTTCCATCAGCGCGAGGAGGGCCAGGCGCGGCAGGCCGCGCAACGGTCCGTAGGCGGACAGCACGTCGCCCGCGCCGCCGCCGATCAGTCCTCGGCCGCCGAGTTGGTATCCGACCACCCCCACCACCTCGCCGTCGATGACGGCCACGATCCCCCGGTCGTGGTTCAGGTGGTCCGCGAGGAAGGACCGGGCCTTGTCGGGCGGGTTCAGAGCGGCTCCGAGCTTGCGCCCGAACGCCTCCCAGTACAGCGCGGCCACCCTGTCCTCACCCCCGTCGGGAACCCCGTGGCGCACCCGTGTGCCGCCGGGGGAGGCCGGTTCGCCCTTCCGTTCCGCCGTGTCCATCGCCGTCCCTTCGCTTCGGTGCGATGTGCTGACCGAGCTTGCACTATCAATCCAAATACTATCATGATGGAAACGTTCGTTTTTAGTTTGATACTTCTTGGAGGTGTGGCATGCGGCAACGGAACGCGTCGCCCCGGCGGCGTTTACTGGTGTGGGCGACGGCCCTCGTGCTGCTGCTGGGAGTGGGCGCGGGCACTGCCGTGACGTGGCAGAACACCTACGCTCTGCGGGAGGAGCGCGTCACGGTGCGGCATGAGGGCCGGGATCTCGACGGTGTGCTCGCCCTGCCGGAATCGGGTGAGGGACCGTTCGGGCTCGTCGTCTTCGTCCATGGGGACGGGCCCGTCGACGCTACGCACGACACCTTCTACCGACCGCTCTGGGAGGCGTTCGCGCGTGCTGGGTACGCGTCGCTCTCGCTGAGCAAGCCCGGGGTCGGCGACTCCGAGGGCGACTGGCTGGACCAGAGCATGGACGACCGTGCGGAGGAGACCCTCGCCGCCGTGTCCTGGGGGCGTGCGCGCCCGGACATCGACGGCCACCGGGTCGGCCTGTGGGGGGCCAGCCAGGCCGGATGGGTGCTGCCCAAGGTCGCGGCGCGGGACGGCGCCCTCCGGTTCGTCATCGCCGTCTCCCCGGCCGTGGACTGGCTGCGGCAGGGGCGCTACAACCTGATGGCGGAACTGCGGGAGAGCGAAGCGACGCCGGGGGAGACCCGGGAGGCGCTGCGCCGTCGGGAGACGACCCTGCGCCTGCTCCGGGAGGGAGCCGACTTCGAGCGGTACCGGGACGCGGTCGGCGGCCCCCAGGCCATGACCGCCGAGCGGTGGCGGTTCGTGGGCAGGAACTTCCGTTCCAACGCGAGCGCCGACCTGCGCTCCATGGGCGGCACGCCCACCCTGCTGGTCCTCGCCGGGCACGACCTGAACGTCGACGTCACGGACACGGAGACCACCTACCGGAGGCTGCTGCCGCCGGACAGCCTGACCGTCCGGTACTACCCGGACGCCACCCACTCGCTGGTCAGGAACGACCTCGAGGGAGATCCGGTCCCCCTCACGCTGACCGCGCTCCTGGCCCCGCGCCAGCTGTTCGCTCCCGGCTTCCTCGACGACCAGCAACGGTTCCTCGAGCGGGTGTCCGATGGGGAGGGAGCCGCGTGACCGCCACGGACAGCGTTCGCCCGGGCCGCGCGTCCGGCCGGCTCCTCCAGGTCGACGCCCTGCGCGGATTCGCGCTGCTGGGCATCCTCATCGTCAACATCGGCTACCTGGCCTCCGCCCACCACGGCAGCGGTGTCGAGGATCCCGCCTTCCGCGACCCGCTGGACCACGCGGTCCGCGCGTTCGTGGCGGTGTTCTTCGAGGCCAAGTTCTTCCTGCTGTTCTCCTTCCTGTTCGGCTACAGCTTCACGCTGCAACTGGCCTCCGCCGAGCGGCGCGGGGCCGGCTTCGTGCCCCGGTTCCTGCGGCGGCTGAGCGGTCTGTTCGTCCTCGGGACCGCGCACGCGGTGCTGCTCTTCCCCGGCGACATCCTCACCACCTACGCGGTGCTCGGCCTCGTCCTCCTCGCCGTCCGCCGCCTCCGGCCCCGCAGGGCCGTGTCCGTCGCCGTCGTGATCCTGGTCGTCGTCGGAGCCGCGTACACCCTGCTCGCGCTCGCCCTCCACACGGCGGGCGGAGCCGGGGTGGAGCCGGGCGCGGCCACGGCGGCGGAGGCGGCCACCGAGGCACTGCGCGGCGACCCCGCGTCGGTCGTCTCCGCCCACCTGCGACAGCTCCCCGGCGTGCTGTTCCTGCTCGCCTTCTTCCAGGCGCCCTCCGCGCTGGCCGCGTTCCTCCTCGGCCTCGCCGCGGGGCGGCTCGGCGCCCTGGCCGAACCCCTCGCGTACGGGCGGGCGCTCGCCCGCCTCCAGTGGGTCGGCTTCACGGTGGGCCTGCTCGGCGGGCTCGTGTACGCCCACGCGTCCTTCGCCCACCCGGGCGGCGCCTACCAGGTCCTCGCGTTGGGGATCGACGTGGTCACCGCTCCGCTGCTGGCCGCCGCCTACGCCGCGACCCTGCTGCGGTTGTCGTCGGGGCGGTTCGGCCCGCGGCTGACCGCCGCGCTGGCGCCGCCCGGGCGCATGGCGCTCACCCACTACCTGGGCCAGTCCCTCGTCTGCGCCCTGCTGTTCACCGGCTACGGGGCCGCACTGGTCGGCCGCGTATCCCCGCTGGGGGCCGTCGCGATCGCCCTCGCCCTGTTCACCGCCCAGGCCGTGATCAGCCGCTGGTGGCTGCGCCGACACCCCTACGGGCCCGTCGAATGGCTCCTACGGGTGTGGACCACCCTGGCGTGGCAGCCGTTCCGCCGCCGCGCCGCCGCCCCGGAGTGACCCGCCCGAGGCGGTGGACCGGGCACCGCTCCCGAGGGCCGGAGGCGTCACCGCCTGCGGCCCTCGTGGAGGAGGAGCCAGACGAGGTAGCCGCCGCCGAGGGCGACGGTGACGACCCCGACCGGCACGGTGAGCGGGATGACGTGTTGGGCGATCAGGTCGGAGCCCAGGAGGAGTGCTCCACCGACCGCGGCCGTCACGCCGAGCGGGACGCCGGGCGACCGGGCGAGCCTCCGGGAGATCTGCGGGGCGGCCAGGGCCACGAAGGCGATCGGTCCGGCCACCGCGGTGGCGACGCTCACGAGGCCGACGGCGACGGTGATCGACGCCAGGCGCGCGCGGTCGACCCGGACCCCGGTCGCCCGCGCCACGTCGTCACCCAGGTCCATCTGGCGCAGGGACGGGACGAGGAGCGGAACGAGCATCAGCAGGGCGACCACGCAGATCCCCGCGGGGACCGCCGTCGTGGCGGTGACCCCGTTGAGCGTTCCGGCGCCCCACGCGGACGCGAAGAGGGCCGTCTCCAGCTCCACGCGCAGCAGCATCCAGGTGTTGACCGAGGCGAGCATGGCGGAGATGCCGATGCCCACCACGATGAACCTGAACCCCTGGAGCCCGTCGCGGTAGGCGAGCAGGTAGATCGCGACCGCCGCGGCCAGGCCGCCGACCAGCGAACCCGCCGTCAACAGGGGCCAGCTCCCGCCGAGGAGCAGGAGCGCGACGAGCATGCCGGTGAACGACCCGTTGGCCAGCCCGATGATGTCGGGGCTGGCCAGGGGGTTGCGCGTCAGCGTCTGGAACACCCCTCCGGCCACGGCGAGCGCCGCGCCGAACAGGACGGCGACGGCGGCGCGCGGTAGCCGCCACTCGAGGACCACGGTGCGTGCGAACCCCTCTGTCTCGCCCGTGAACACCCCAAGCGCCTCGGGCACCGTCAGCGGATAATCCCCGAGGGTGAGGGCGAGGACGCCGAACACGAGGGTCACGATCGCAGCGACGAGCGTCACCGTGGCGGATCGGCGCCGGACGGCGGTATCGGGCCGGTGGGTCGCCTCGGCGCGGCGTCCTTCGGCGTCGGGTGGTTCCGGGGAGCGGACTCCGTGGGGTCGGGTCAGAGCGTTCACAGGCCGCTCACTTTCGGGCGGCGCACGAGCGCGATCAGGACCGGGGCGCCGACGAAGGCGGTGACCACCCCGACCGGCATCTCACTCGGAAGGACGAGGATCCGTCCGAGCACGTCGGAGAGCACAACGAGCGCCGGGGCGACGGTCAGCGAGCCCAGGAGGATGCGGCGCTGGTTCGCCCCGACCATCCAGCGGACGACGTGGGGCACCATCAGCCCCACGAACACGATCGGCCCGGCGATGGCGGTGGCGCCCCCGGCCAGCAGTGTCACGGAGGCGAGCACGGCGATCCGGACGCGGCGCACGTCGACCCCGTGTGCGCGGGCCACGTCCGCGCCGAGGGCGATGGAGTCGAGGCTGGGGGCCACGGCGGCGGCCAGCACCAGACCGACGAGGAGGAGGGGGAGGACGGGGAGCAGGACGTCGAAGCCGCGTTCGAGCAGGCTGCCCGCGCTCCAGCCGCGCATCCGGTCGAAGGCGTCGGGGTGGGTGAGCGTCAAGCCGGTGGTGAGGCCGGACAGGACCGCGCCGATCGCGACACCGGTCACCGTCAGCCGGGCGGGGCCCGCGTCGCGTCCCGTGGAACCGATCCCGTAGACGACCACGGTCAGGACGAGCGCGCCCGCGCAGGCGAGCCAGACGTACCCGAACGGGGTGGTGATCCCGAGGAACGTGATGCCGACGGCCACGAAGAACGCCGCGCCCGCGTTGACGCCGAGGATGCCGGGGTCGGCGAGCGGGTTGCGTGTGAACGCCTGGATGAGGGCGCCCGCGACCCCCAGCGCGGCGCCGACGGCGAGGCCCGCCACCGTACGGGGGACACGCTGGTCCCACACCACGAAGCGGGACTCGGCGGTGCCCCCGCCGAGCAGGGTGTCCAGGACGGACGGCACGGGCAGGAGGTTCGCGCCGACCAGGACTGACGGGAGGAGGGCGGCGGCGAGGAGGGCCGCCGCGCCGACCAGTCGTACGGACCGGGAGCGCGCGGGGGGCCGCCCCGCGTCGCTCCCGACCTCGCGTGTGGGTGTGGTCACCACGCCTACTCGGCGGCGGAGAGGATGCGGTCGATGTCGTCGAGCACCGTCATACCGCCGAGCGGGCCGACACCGGTGATCCAGAACGACCGGTCCACCACGTGCAGTTCGGGGAACGCGTCCCCGTTGTCGCGGATCGCGTCGGGGACGGCGTCGGGTGCGTCCACGTCGGTGGCGGTGACGAGCACCAGGTCGGCCTGCGCGTCGAGGACCCGCTCGGGGGAGATGTCGAGCGAGATGTCCTCCCAGTCGTGCTCGGGCGTGGTGAAACCGGCGCACTCCAGGGTGCTGCCCGCGAAGGACGTGGGGCCGTAGAGGGTGAGGACCTCGTCGCGGGGGCGGATGAGCTGGGCGGTGCTGTCCTCGGTCCCGTGGGTCTCGGCGACCTCGGCGCAGCGCTCCTCGTAGTCGTCGAGAAGCGTGGTGGCACCCTCTTCGTCACCGAGGGCACGGGCGACCAGCTGCACGTTCTCCGCCCACGGATCGGCCTGCGACGCCATGAACACGGTCGGCGCGATCGAGGCCAGCTGGTCGTAGAGCGCCGAGTGCCGTGTCTCGGTGCCGAGGATGAGGTCTGGCTCCAGGGCGGCGATCCGCTCCAGGTTGGGCTCGGGAACGGTGCCGACCGACTCGATGCCGACGGCCTCCTCGCCCAGGTACCCAGGCACACCGGTGGCCTCGTTGAGCACCGTGGTGCCGACCGGGATCACGCCCAGAGCGACCGAGGTGTCCAGCTGCACTGGTTCGAGAACCACCACACGCCGCGGGTCCACCGGGACCTCGGACTCGCCCCGGGCGTGTGCGACCGCGCGGGTCTCGGATGCTTCCGCCTCCCCGGTCCCGTCCTGTCCACCGCCGCCGCAGCCGGTGAGCGCCAGGGTGGCGGCGACCGGAAGGGACACCCACGCGAGTGGTCGGAGGGAGGTGTGGCTGGTTCTGGGCAGGCTCATCAGGGGTCTTCCGTTCGTCAGGGGAAGGCGGGGCAGCGCAAGCGAAACTCACTTAGCTATGCCTAACCTAACAAACTCTGACATATCGGTGCCCGGTCACCCGTGTACGGGGCGCCGGTCCGCGACCTCCGGCGCGCCGGGCCCCGTCAACCGGTCGAGGCAGACGGTACGTCCGGTGAGGGTCATGAGCAGGGCCTGCATGGGGCCGCGCACCTCGGTTCCCTCTCCCACCGTCCAGTCCGTGTCCTCCGCGGTGAGCCGCAGTCCCCGCATCCGCTCGCGCGCCGAGAACGGGAAACCGATGGCCCAGACCTGGTCGGCGGCGGCCCGGGCGGCCTCGACGGGCATCGTCCGGGGGATGCCGAGGGGGACCGCGATGTCCTGGCCGTGCACGAGGACGTCGAACAGCGTGTTGCGGTGGTCGGTCAGCGCGGGGAGGAGCCGTGACCCGGCCCGTTCGCGTATGAAGTCGGCCAGGCCGGAGCCCAGTTCGTCGGCGAAGTCGACCGCGGAGGTGCGGTTGAGTTCGTGGAAGCTCTCCCCGTCGCTCACCGCGGACCCCGCCTCGTGGAGCGGGGTGGACGGTTCGGTCACGCAGGCGAGGTGGGCGGCCACGTCGCGAATCCGCCAGTCCGCGCACAGCGACGGACCGTCCAACCGCTCCTCGCTCAGCCCGTCGAGCAGGTCGGCGATGCCGCGCCGCTCGGCCTCGATGAACCGCCAGTAGTCCTCGTGTTCCATCGTGCTCCTCTCACCGCGGTGACGAAAGCGCGTCAGCCTCTCCAGGCAGTCAGAGTCGCCGGGGGGCGTCAAGAACGGCGGAGCGATCGAGCAGGGCGGGAGAAGGGCGCGGAGCGCTCCCAACGGGAGCGGTGAGCCGCTTCGCGGCGGCCACGAGCCGAGAGCGTAGGATCCCCCTCATGATCATCGCCGGCCTGGTGTTCGCCGTCCTGGGCGCCCTCATCCACGTGTACATCTTCGTCCTGGAGTCGTTCCTGTGGACCTCCCGGCGCGGGCGCGCGGTGTTCGGGACGACGGAGGAGGGGGCCCGGGCGACGCGCGAACTCGCGTTCAACCAGGGTTTCTACAACCTGTTCCTCGCGGTCGCGGTGTTCGTGGGGACCGCGCTGGTCCTCGCCGGCGTCACCGGGGCCGGGACCGCGCTGGTCTACGCGGGGGCGGGGTCGATGGTGCTGGCCGGAACCGTGCTCGCGGCCTCCTCGCGGGACAAGCTGCGGCCCGCCCTCATCCAACTCGTCCCGCCTCTGGCCGGCGTGGTGCTGCTGACGGTCGGGACCCTCGTGTGAGGACCGCCGAGGCGTGCTGACCGGCTTCGTGCGGTGCCGGGTCACAGCCACGTCGCCAGGGGCTGCCGAGGGCGGAACGAGAAGAGGCCCTGGCCCACGTCACCGTGGACCAGAGCCTCTTTCTGGCGGAGGATAGGGGATTTGAACCCCTGAGGGATTGCTCCCAACACGATTTCCAATCGTGCGCCCTAGGCCACTAGGCGAATCCTCCGCGAACAACTCTACATGCTGTCGGGGTGTGCTCCGAACGGGTTTCTCCGTGGTCGTCCGGTAGGGGAGAGGCCTTCCGGAGGGCCTGGAGTCGCGCCGGAGCGGAGCCCCGCGTCAGGCCTGGCTGGACCGCACACCGCTGATGGCGTTGTTGCGGAAGGCGTCGACGAACAGCGAGTGGTCGGCCCGAGCCTGGGCGGCGTAGGCGTGCGCGAAGTCCGTGCACCACGCCGCGAACTCCTCCTCGTGGCCGTCGAGCACCGCCATGACGGCCTCCTCGGTCTCACCGCTCACCAGGGTGGTGTCCGCGTGGGCGTCGGACACGCAGTGCGTCTTCGCGGTCGCACGGCCCAGATAGTCCAGCACGGGGGCGATCTCCGAGGGCTCGGTGAGTCCGCCCCAGTCGAGGTCGTTGGTGTAGGGCGAGATCTCACTCACCACGAAGCCCGCGCCGTCGAGCTCGGTGTGGCCCAGGAGCGGGTCGGCGTGCGCCTGGAGGGCTCGCTGGGACACGGCGGTCCGGTGTCCGTGGTGCTCGAAGGCCGCCATGATGCGCCGGTCGGTCACCACGCGCGACGGCGCGGCCACGTTGCCCTGCTTCATGGACAGGATGATGTCGTTGTCCCATGCCTCCGACTGCCCCTCGATGAGCAGCGAGTAGGCGGGCAGGCCCGCGGAGCCGATACCGAAGCCGCCGCTGCCCACGACGTCCTTGACCCGGTAGTTCAGGGACGTGAACCGCAGGTCCTCGGGGATGGTGGCCAGGTAGGCGTCGTACGCGGCGAGGGCCTTCTCCCGCTCCTCGTCGTCCAGGCGGCGCACGCGGGGCCCCTCGCGGAACCTGCGCTCGTATCCGTGGCGCTCGGTCCTGGACGTCAGCATCGCCGCGCGGCTGTTGAGCCGTGCCTCCTGGAGCACGTCGTGCACCGTGCCGTCGGTGTTGCCCAGCTTGAGGGAGAAGGCGGAGTCGCCGCCCTGGGTCGCGAACTCGCGGACCTGGTCGGTGTAGGCGCGGACGTAGCGCCCCACCAGGGCGCCGATGTCGTCGTCGGACAGGGCCTTCTGCCAGCCCAGCAGGCCGATGCTGGCCACGAGGCGCAGAACGTCCCAGGTGAAGTGGCCGAGGTAGGCCTCGTCGAAGTCGTTGACGTCGAAGACCAGCCGCCCGGTCGAGTCCATGTAGGTCCCGAAGTTCTCGGCGTGCAGGTCGCCCTGGATCCACACCCGCGAGGTGCGGTCGTCCGCCCACGGGTCGGCCATGGCGGCGACGTCGGCGTAGAAGAGGGCGGCGCTGCCCCGGTAGAAGGCGAACGGGTTGGCCGCCATCTTGCGGAACTTGACGCGGAAGGCGGCCGGGGCCGCGGCCATCAGCTCGGAGAAGGCGGTCTCCAGAGTGTCGACGATGAGGTCGCGGCGCTCCGGGGAGTGGTCGGTGGGGGCTGTGGGGTCGAACATGTCCATGAAGACGTCCGGAAAGTCCGGGGGGTTCCCTTCCGCGGCCGTTTCCGTGCCCTCGTGCCGACGGGTTGCCGGGGCACTCGGGGGTTCGGATACACTCGAGGCAGACCCCTCGTGCGGCGTCATCCTATGAACCTCCCCAGGGCCGGAAGGCAGCAAGGATAAGTAGGCTCTGGCGGGTGCGCGGGGGGTCCTTGTCTTTCCCGGGTCCGGACGAACCCCCCGGTTTCCACGATCCCGTCCGAGTTGTCGCCGTGTGCGGGTTGAATGGACCCGTGGCAGGGACCAGGGGAGTGATCACACCGTGAGCATCGCGCTGTACCGCAAGTACCGTCCGGCGACGTTCGGTGAGGTGCGCGGACAGGAGCACGTGACCGATCCGCTGCGCCAGGCGCTGCGCAGCGGCCGGATCAACCACGCCTACCTCTTCAGCGGCCCGCGCGGCTGCGGGAAGACGACCAGCGCCCGCATCCTGGCCCGTTCCCTGAACTGCGCCGAGGGCCCCACCCCCGATCCGTGCGGCACGTGCGACTCCTGCGTGGCCCTCGCTCCCGACGGTGGCGGCAGCATCGACGTCATCGAGATCGACGCCGCCTCCCACGGTGGTGTCGACGACGCCCGCGACCTGCGTGAACGCGCCTTCTTCGCCCCGGTCAGCTCGCGCTACAAGATCTACATCATCGACGAGGCGCACATGGTGACCCGCGAGGGCTTCAACGCGCTGCTCAAACTCGTCGAGGAGCCCCCGCCGCACCTGAAGTTCGTGTTCGCCACGACCGAGCCCGAGAAGGTCATCGGGACGATCCGGTCGCGCACCCACCACTACCCCTTCCGCCTCATCCCGCCGAGCACCCTCAAGGACCTGTTCGAGGACCTGCTCAAGGAGGAGGGCATCGTCTACGACCCGGCCGCGCTGCCGTTGGTCGTGCGGGCCGGCGCCGGTTCCGCCCGGGACGGCCTCTCCGTGCTCGACCAGCTCATCGCCGGTTCGGGCGAGGAGGGCATCACCCGCGAGGGCGCCGTGTCCCTGCTCGGGTACACGGACTCCAGCCTGCTCGGCGACATGGTCGACGCGCTCGGAGCCCGCGACGGGTCGGCCGTCTTCTCGCTCATCGACCGCGTGGTCGAGGGCGGACACGACCCCCGCCGCTTCACGACGGACCTGCTGGAGCGCTTCCGCGACCTGGTCATCCTGGCGGCCGTCCCGGACGCCTTGGACAAGGGTCTGGTCAACGCCGATCCCGAGGCGGCCGAGCGGATGCGGGAACAGGCCGCCCGTCTGGGTCCGGCCGAGCTCACCCGGGCCGCCGAGATCCTCAACCAGGGGCTGACCGACATGCGCGGCGCCACCGCCCCGCGCCTGCTGCTGGAGCTCATGTGCTCGCGGGTCCTGCTGCCGGGGACCGACGGGGCTGACGGTTCGGCCCTGGCGGCCCGCCTGGAGCAGATGGAGCGCCGGATCGCCTCGGGGGCCGTGGCGCCCGCCGCGACGCAGGCCGCTCCGGCGGCCCAGGCGGCTCCGGCGATGCCGCAGGCCGCTCCGGAACCGGTGCCCGCGCGCCCCGCGCCCCAACCCGATCCGACCCCCCGTGACTCCCCGGCGTCGGTGAGCCCGGCCCGGCCGAGCGCGCCCGAACCCGCCCCCCGTGCGACCGGGGGGTCCGACGGGTGGTCCGAACCGCCGCGCCGGTCCGCGCCCGATCCCGCGCCGCGACCCGCCTCCGCTCCGCAAAGCTCCGGCGGAGCACTCGACCTGGGGCGCGTCCAAGGCGCCTGGGGGCAGATCCTGGAGGCGGTCAAGGGCCGCCGCAGGTTCACGTGGATGGTCCTGACCGGCAGTGACGTCCGCCCGGTCGGGACGGAGGGCAACACCGTCCTGCTGGCCTTCAACCGTCCGAACGAGGCCAAGGGGTTCGCCAACAGCGGCAGCGACCAGGTGGTCGCCGCCGCGATCCAGCAGGTCCTCGGCACCGAGGTGCGCGTGGCGGCGGCGGGGTCGGGGCCGGGGGCTTCGTCCTCCCGGCGCCCGGAGCCCGCTCCCCGTCCGGTCGAGCCGACCGGATGGGACCCGCCCGCGCCACAGTCCGCCCGCCCCGAGCCCGCCCCGGTGGAGGACTCCGTGTCCCCGGTGCCCGCTCCCGCGCACGAAGCGGCCGCTCCCGCCGGTCCGCCGCCGGACAAGATCGTCACCGGCCTCCAGGAGCCGCCGCCGGACCCGTTCGAGGACGCGTCGGCCGCGCCTCCGCCCGAGCCCATGGCCGCCTCCCCGGCACCCGAGCGGCGTCCGGAGCCGGCGCCCGCCCGGTCGCGGGCCGAACAACCCACCGCCGGCGGCTCGGAGCCGGGCGGTGGGCCGTCGGCGGCTCCGTCCGCGGGTGGCGCCGCACTCATCGAGTCCGAGCTCGGGGGTCGTGTCATCGACGAGATCGAGCACGAGGCTCCCGCCAAGTAGCGCTCCACCGCACGGAGACCGCCGCGCGGTGGATCGGGGCGCCCTCGGCGGGCGGTCCGCGACGGACCCTTCGCGTCCGGTCGCGGGTGCCCTCCGTCAACGCGGGCCGAGGGCGCGCAGCGCCGCGGCCAGGAGTTCGTCCACGTAGGCGTGGGTGAGCGGCGCGGTGCGCGTCAGCCACCGCTGCGTGATCGGCCCGGTGAGCAGTTCCAACGCGAGGTCCAGGCCGATGTCCGGGTCAAGCTGTCCGGCGTCTCGTGCCGCGCGCAGCCGTTCCCGGAACGCCTCGTTGTTGGGCCGTGTGAGCCGTTCGGTGACGGTCGCGGCGAGGTCGGGGTCGTGTTGGATCTCCGCGGTGAACGCGCGGGCGACGCGGTCGGTCTCGGGGTCGGTGAACTCGTCGACCGTGGCGTACAGGACCGTACGCAGGTCCGCGGCCAGGTCACCCGTGTCCGGAAGCGGGTCGCCGGGGGTTCCGGTACGCCGCTCGAAGACGTCCAGGACCACGGCTGCCTTGGAGGGCCACCAACGGTAGATGGTCTGTTTGCCGACCTTCGCCCTGGCGGCGATCGCCTCCATGGTCAGCTTCGCGTATCCGACCTCGCCGACGAGTTCGGTGGTGGCGTCGAGGATGGCGCGGTGCGCGCGTTCGCTGCGGCGCTGGGGGTTCGGTGCCCGCCTCTCCCGGGGTCCGTTCGTGGGTGCGTCCATGCTTTCACGGTAACGGGAAAAAGAACGAGACGTCTCGTCTTGTTTTGGTTACGCTCCTGTGGACCGACCACGGAGGCGGGACCCCGCGTTCCGCCGTGAGGGAGAGGAGGCACCCATGGCCAGGAACAGCGACAACCTTCTCGGGCTGGGCGGCCAGCGCAACACGGTCTCGCGTGGGGCGCTCAAGGGCGGAGGCAAGGGTGGTCCGAGCGGACCCAGTGCCGACGCCCGCCAGAACAGGGACGAACTCCTGCGCAAGCTTCGGGAGAAGAACGAGAGGGCTCGGTCGGAGGAGGACGGGCACCGGGGCTGACCATGGGGTCGTCGCCGCGGGGCCGCAGGAATCGCCAGGACGGTCTCCGGGAACGCGCGGTCCCGGAGTCGTCGGCGACCCGGTCGGTCACACGGTCCATCCGGGCCCGTCAGGGGAGTCCAGCCACACCCGGTGGCCGTCCTCGGCGTCCACCGACAGCCCGAAACGCTCCGGTTCCGGCCGGTCCAGCCGCTCCCACTGCGCCAGCGCGTCCTCGAACTCGTCCCAGATGCTCCGCGGACCGCCCTGCTCGATCATCCACGACGTGCCGTAGGGGTAGACGCGCACCCACGACTCCCCCGAGTGGTCGCACACCCAGACACCCGATCCCGTGCCGATCCACCTCCGCCGGACCCGCCAGTCGGGCACCAGGACGGACAGTGCGAACGCCGAGGTGAACGCCGTGAGCGGAGCCAGGGGATCGGTCTGGGTGAGCCGGTACTCGTCCGGCTGCTGCCCCGAGTCCCGCACGGGGGGCGCGGAGGGGCCCGGTGTGCGCAAGGACACGAACCCCACCCCTCCGTGGAAGGTCCCGGTCACGGACCCGTCCTCCGCGCGCTCCAGGCGGACGATCACCCCGGCGCCCTCCAACAGTCCCCAGGGGCAGACGATCAGTCCGCCCGCCCGGGTCTGCCGCGTCCAGGCGGGGGGCACCCGGCGGACCCCGCAGGTGGACGTGATCCGGTCGTAGGGGGCGCCGGACGGCCATCCCCCGTATCCGTCGGCGTGCTCGACGGACGGGGAGTAGCCCTCGGCGTGCAGCGTCCCACGCGCGGTCGCCGCCACACGCGCGTCGATCTCCACGCTGGTGACCGCGGAGTCGCCCAGGCGGTGGGCGAGCAGCGCGGTGTTCCAGCCGGTCCCGGTCCCGATCTCCAGCACGTGCTGACCGTTGGCGAGCTCGGCCAACTCCAGCATCCGCGCCAGGACCGTCGGCGCGGAGCTGGAGGAGGTGGCCACCCTCGGCGGCGTCGAACGCGGTTCCGAGGCGGTCTCGCCCCGCTGCCTCGGCAGGCCGACCCCCTCGACCCGCGTGCCGATCGCGTCGTCGGTGTAGACGGCGGCGAGCCACAGCTCGGGGTTGTTGACGGCGTTGAGCGGGGTTCCGTGCTGGGTCAGGGCACCGGACTCCGGGATGTAACGGTGCCGGGGGACGGCGCGGAAGGTGTCGATGAGCGCGGGATCGGTCAGTGTGCCGTCCGCGATCATCGCCTCGATCAGAGCCGCGTGGCGCTCCCTGGCGGTCAACACGTCGTCCCCCGTGACTGTCGGTGATGCCGGTGGTGCCGTCGGGACACCAACGGGACGTTTGTGCCCCGCAGGGCACTCGTTCAACCGACAGTGACGCCAAGGCTACTCTTCGATTCCGAATGTGCCCTGCTCACGGGCCCGCTCCTCGTCGTGCGGGGGGTAGTCGACGTACCCCCGGGGACCGGACGTGTAGTGGAACTCCCTCTCCCGGATGGGCGCCCACGGCACCCCGGCGGCGATCCGCTCGACCGCGTCGGGGTTGGAGATGTAGGGGCGGCCCACGGACACCAGGTCGGCGCGGCCCTCGCGGACCAGGCGCTTCGCGCTCTCGGGGGTGGTCTCCTCGTGTTCACCGGTGTTGCCCACCAGAGTGGAGCTCCAGCGGGGGCGGAGATCGTCCAGGGCCGGGTAGTCGGGGTTGTCGGTGACGTGCAGGTAGGCCAGGCCCAGCGGGTCGATCGCGGCCAGGAGCTCCCGGTAGACGGGGGCCGGGTCGTGCTCGACCATCTCGAACTCCGGGTTCCCGGGGGAGATCCTCAGCCCGACGCGGTCGGCGCCGACCGCGTCGGCCACCGCCTCGCCCACCTCGACGGCGAACCGGATACGCCCGGCGACGTCGCCGCCGTACCGGTCGGTGCGCAGGTTGGTGTTGTCGGCGAGGAACTGGTGCGGCAGGTAGCTGTTGGCCCCGTGGATCTCCACCCCGTCGAACCCGGCGCGGATCGCGGCGCGGGCGGCCTCGGCGTGGTCGGTGACGGCGGCGCGCACCTCGTCGAGCGTCATCGCCCGTGGCGCGACCGGTGCGACCTTGCCGTCGGGGGTGTGGACCAGGTCGGTGCGTGGGACCGCCGAGGGGGCCAGCGGGGTGCCGCCGTCCGGGCGGTTGGCGGGGTGGCCGTTGCGCCCGGCGTGCATGATCTGGGCGAAGATCCGACCCCCCGTGGGCGTCCTCGGCGCGGCCTCCGCCCGTCGCCCGCCGCCGGGTCCCGCGTGCACGGCGTCGGTGACCGCCCGCCACCCGGCGACCTGCTCCTCGGTGAACAGGCCCGGCTGGGTGAGGAACTGCTGGCCGGTCAGGCTCGGGGCGATGCCCTCGGAGACGATGAGCCCCGCGCCGGAGCGCTGGGTGTAGTAGGTGGCCATGAGCGGCTGGGGGGCGCCGTTCCGGTCGGCGCGCAGCCGGGTCATCGGCGCCATGACGACCCGGTTCGGCAGGGTCAGCGCGGGGAGCGCGTGCGGGGTGAGCAGCGGGTGGTCGGTCGTGGCCGGGCGCGTGGTGGCGGCGTCCGCCGTCGTCGTCGTGTTCATGGGACGAGGCTAGAATTTGACATCAATGTCAGCTTCAACTATTTGTGGTGCACATCACATTGCGGAGGCGTGATGCGGATCGGCGAGCTGGCGCGGCGCTCCGGGGTCAGTCCCAGGTCGCTGCGCTACTACGAGGAACAGGGGCTGCTGGCCTCCCGGCGCACCGCGGGCGGGCACCGCGAGTACGGGCCGCTCGCGCTCGAACGCGTCGAACGCATCCAGTGCCTGTTCGCGGCGGGCCTGAGCAGCGGCACCATCTACGAGCTGCTTCCCTGCATCTACGCTCAGGAGCGCGGCGACCCCGCCCCCGACCTCCTCGACAACCTTCGCGAGGAGCGTGAGCGGATCAAGGCCTCCGTCGACCGGCTCCAGCGCACCCTCGCGACGCTCGACACCGTGATCGACGACCACACGTGAGGTCTCCGCCAGGAGCGGCGGTATCGGCGGGGACGACCGGTTAGTCTCGCAGCGAGAGTGACATGACAAGCGACACCCAGCACCACGAGTGCGGCGAGGAGACGGCCGTGAACCCTGGCGGAATGGACATGCAGGCCCTGCTCCAGCAGGCCCAGCAGATGCAGCAGCAGCTGGTCGAGGCACAGCAGGCGCTCGACGAGGCCGAGGTCGAGGGCACCTCCGGCGGTGGCCTGGTCAAGGTCAAGCTGAACGGACGCGGCCAGGTCGAGGACATCACCGTCGACCCCAAGGCCGTGGACCCCTCCGACGCCGACGAGACGGCGCAGACCGTCGCCGACCTGGTCCTCGCGGCCATCCGCGACGCCGAGGCCCAGGTCGAGCGGCTCCAGCAGGAGAAGATGGGTCCGCTCACCCAGGGCATGGGCGGGATGCCCGGCGGGATGCCCGGTCTGCCGGGGATGTAGGCGGTGTTTCTTGGGGCCTCCGCTTCGCTTTGGCCCGGGTTCGGGCGCCGCCGCGCCTCGGCCCGTGCGCGGGGGCCTCGCCGTGTACGCGGCAGGCCGCCGCGCCGGATACGGTGGACGGGAGGGGTGACGGACCGCCCCGCAGCTTCGGTCCGACCGAGTGGGTAGGCGATGTACGAAGGCGCGGTGCAGAATCTGATCGACGAGCTCGGGCGGCTGCCCGGCGTCGGTCCGAAAAGCGCGCAGCGTATCGCCTTCCACGTCCTGTCCGCGGAGAACGCGGACGTCAAACGCCTCGTCAACGCGTTGGTCGAGGTGAAGGAGAAGGTGCGCTTCTGCTCCGTGTGCGGCAACGTCGCCGAGGAGGAGCAGTGCCGTATCTGCCGTGACGCGCGCCGCGACGCCGCGGTCATCTGCGTCGTCGAGGAGTCCAAGGACGTCGTCGCCATCGAGCGCACCCGCGAGTTCCGCGGGCGCTACCACGTGCTGGGCGGCGCGATCAGCCCCATCGAGGGTGTCGGCCCCGACGACCTGCGCGTCAAGGAACTCATGACCCGTCTGGCGGACGGCCAGGTCACCGAACTGATCCTGGCGACCGACCCCAACCTGGAAGGGGAGGCCACCGCGACCTATCTGGCGCGGTTGGTCAAACCGATGGGTCTCAAGGTGACTCGTCTGGCCAGTGGCCTGCCGGTCGGCGGCGACCTGGAGTACGCCGACGAGGTGACGCTGGGACGTGCCTTCGAGGGCCGTCGCAGCCTGGAGTTCTAGCTCACACTCGGCCGTAATCTGTCCGAAACACGAGTAACCTCCGTTTCTCGGGGTAAGCCCGAGTGCTGGTGTGTCAAGTCGCCACGCGCTCCCGCCGCAGGTCGGACGGGGTATGAGAGGCGTGGCTGGCTACACTCCAATTGTCTGTTGACTTGATCCCAACTCCTCAGGAGCATCGATCGTGGCCCTAATCGTGCAGAAGTACGGTGGGTCTTCCGTGGCTGACGCGGAAGCCATCAAGCGAGTAGCCCAGCGGATCGTCGCTCAGAAAAAGGCGGGATATGACGTCGTCGTCGTCGTGTCTGCCATGGGCGACACGACCGACGAACTGCTGGACCTGGCCGAACAGGTCTCCCCGATGCCCCCGGCGCGCGAGCTCGACATGCTCGTCACCGCGGGTGAGCGCATGTCCATGGCCCTCGTGGCGATGGCCATCGAGAACCTGGGGTACGAGGCCCGGTCCTTCACCGGTTCGCAGGCCGGTGTCATCACCACGTCGTTGCACGGCAACGCGAAGATCATCGACGTGACCCCGGGCCGTATCCAGGAGGCCGTGGACGAGGGCGCGATCTGCATCGTGGCCGGGTTCCAGGGCGTCTCCCAGGACACCAAGGACATCACCTCCCTGGGACGCGGCGGTTCCGACACCACGGCGGTCGCGCTGGCCGCGGCCCTGGAGGCCGACGCCTGCGAGATCTACAGCGACGTGGACGGGGTCTTCACCGCCGACCCGCGCATCGTCCCCTCCGCCCGGCGCATCCCGCAGGTCTCCTACGAGGAGATGCTGGAGATGGCCGCCTGCGGGACCAAGATCCTGCACCTGCGGTGCGTGGAGTACGCGCGGCGTTACAACATCCCCCTGCACGTCCGCTCGTCGTTCAGCCAGAAGCCCGGAACCTGGGTCGTTTCGGAAGTCGAGGAAAGCGAAGGCATGGAACAGCCGATCATCTCCGGGGTCTCCCACGACCGGAGCGAAGCCAAGATCACCGTCGTCGGAGTCCCGGACAAGGTGGGCGAGGCCGCCACGATCTTCAAGGCGCTCGCCGACGCCGAGATCAACATCGACATGATCGTGCAGAACGTGTCGGCGGTCTCCACCTCCCGCACCGACATCTCCTTCACCGTCCCGAAGGAGTCGGGCAAGGTCGCCGTCTCCTCCCTCAAGAAGGTGCAGGAGAAGGTCGGCTTCGAGGCCCTGCGCTACGACGACAAGATCGGCAAGGTCTCGCTGATCGGTGCCGGCATGCGCTCCTACCCGGGCGTCACCGCCCGCTTCTTCGACGCGGTCGCGGGCTCCGGGACCAACGTCGAGATGATCTCCACCTCGGAGATCCGCATCTCGGTCATCGTCGAGGAGTCCCAGATCGACGCGGCCGTCCAGGCCGCCCACAGTGAGTTCCAGCTCGACGCCGACCAGGTCGAGGCTGTCGTCTACGGAGGTACCGGCCGATGAGCAACCGTCTTCCCACTCTGGCCATCGTCGGCGCGACCGGCGCCGTCGGCACCGTCATGCTCGACATCCTCACCCAGCGGGAGAACGTCTGGGGCGAGATCCGCCTGGTCGCCTCCCCGCGCAGCGCGGGCAAGGTGCTGCGGGTGCGCGGTGAGGACGTCGTCGTGCAGGCCCTGGCGCCCGAGGTCTTCGACGGGGTGGACGTCGCCATGTTCGACGTCCCCGACGAGGTCTCCAAGGAATGGGCGCCGATCGCGGCCGCCCGCGGCGCGGTCGCCGTCGACAACTCCGGCGCCTTCCGTATGGACGCCGACGTTCCGCTCGTGGTGCCCGAGGTCAACGCGGACCAGGTCCGCAACCGCCCGCGCGGCATCATCAGCAACCCCAACTGCACCACGCTGTCGATGATCGTCGCGATCGGCGCGCTGCACCGCGCCTTCGGTGTCACCGACCTCGTGGTCTCCTCCTACCAGGCCGCGTCCGGCGCGGGCCAGGAGGGCATCGACACCCTGCGCGACCAGATGGCCAAGGTCAGCGCGGACCGCGGCATCGCCGAGAAGGCCGGTGACGTGCGCGCCGCCGTCGGCGAGCTCGGCCCGTTCCCGGCGCCGCTGGCCTACAACGTCGTGCCGTGGGCGGGTTCGCTCAAGGAGGACGGCTGGGCCTCGGAGGAGCTGAAGGTCCGCAACGAGTCCCGCAAGATCCTGGGCCTGCCCGACCTGCGCGTCTCCGCGACCTGCGTCCGCGTTCCGGTGATCACCACCCACTCGCTGGCCGTGCACGCGACCTTCTCCCAGGAGGTCACCGCCGACGCCGCCCGCGAGCTGCTCGGTTCCGCCGAGGGCGTCGTGGTCCAGGACGACCCGGCCAAGGGTGAGTTCCCGACCCCGGCCGACGTCGTGGGCACCGACCCGACCTGGGTCGGCCGCATCCGTCAGTCGCTGGACGACCCGAAGTCGCTCGACCTCTTCCTGTGCGGGGACAACCTGCGCAAGGGCGCCGCGCTGAACACCGCGCAGATCGCCGAGGTCGTCGCCCAGGAGTTCACCGGCTGACGCCCGGGTCCGATGACGGCGGTGGCCCGCTCCCGTGCGTGGGAGCGGGCCACCGCCGTCTGTTCGGGGGCGCCGTCGTCCTGCCGCCGTCGACCGTTCGGGGTCAGATCCGTCCGCGTGGGTCGCCGGAGCGGCGCGGACGGGCGAGGGACAACTTGTAGAGAAGTCGACACTGCTCCGCCGCGCCGATGAGGTCGGAGGTCTCCACGGGACGGCCGCCGCTGTAGTGCGTGCGCTCGATGATCAGGACGGGCAGCCCCGGCGCGCACCCGAGGAGGCTGGCCTCGGAGTCGCGCAGCGAGCGCACGGCCACCTCCTCGACCACCCGGTCGACGGGATGGCCCGCGGAGCTGAGCCGGTCGAGCAGGCCCAGGTCGGGGTCGGCGTCGAAGGGCGTGCGCAGCGTGCCCGCCGTGAGGGCGGCGGGCTCCCAGGACAGGTGTAGAGCGATCGGCACGTGTGCCGACAGGCCGCGTGAGGTGGTGCGGTACACCGGGTCGCCCTCGCGCAGCCGGAGCCGGGCGCTCAGCGGCTCCTCGCACCGTTCCTGCTCCGTGCGGAGCGTCTCCCGGCTGAGCTGTCCCAGACCGGAGCCGGAGTCGGCGTCGGTGCGGCACAGTCGGAACATCTCGGGGACGTCGCGGACGAAGTACCCGGAGCCGGGCCGGGCCTCGACCAGCCCTTCGGTGACCAGGAGACGGAGCGCGGTACGGGAGATCTGTTCGCTGACGCGGTAGGTGCGCGCCAGCCGTGTCCGGGAGGGCAACCTGGCGCCGGGGGACATCTCGCCGCGCAGGATCGGTTCGCGGAGCTGTTCGGCCAACCAGAGGTACCGGGGCTGCCTGACCACGGTCACTCGATCCCGGTGGTGCGGCCTCCCGTCGCCCGGTGCGCTCTGTGTTCCCACGGGGGTGCCGAGGGTCGGGCCGGTAGGTGGAGACCCGCGTCAGGCCGGGTGGAGGGAGTGGACCTGCCAGTTCGCCGAAGCTCGCCCATGTCCCCAGTAAAGCAGTGGAAAGCGCAGGTGGGGGGCGCTACCCGAAAGTAGTCGGTTCCGGGTGTCCGTGGGCCGTGGATTCGGAAGCGCGCGGCGCGGTCGGGGAAACGCCCGAATGCCATGGAATGTCGGGGAGTGAACACCACAAGTGATTACTCTTCGTATTGGTGGTACCACTGCATGTTGGGAGAGTCATGTTCACGTACCTCGCGGACACCACGGACACCGCCTACACCTGGGCGACCGGGATCGTCGGGGTGATCGTCCTCATTATCGGTCTGGCCCTCTTGGTGCTGCTCGTCGCGGCGGTCATCTCCACCCTGATGCACAAGGACACGACCGCCGGGGGCAAGCTCCTGTGGATCATCCTCGAGGTCTGGTGGCCCCTGCTCGGCTCCGTGGCCTGGTTCGTCGTGGGCCGCAAGGGATATCTGAACCGGTTCCTCGGCATTTCCAAGAGCCGGTCCCGGCACTCCGCCCCCAGCGTCGGGCAGCACAGCAACGTCTCGGTGAACAACCAGGAGGGGCTCGGTCACGCCTGAGCGCGCCGCCACCGCGACCGGTCGACGAGGGCGGCGAGTCCGTGCACCCCGGCCAGCGCGGCCGGGAGGAGGGCCAGCGCGGGCCCGACCGGCGGGGGGGG
>NZ_ANBC01000391.1 GCF_000341125.1 Nocardiopsis lucentensis DSM 44048
CCACCAGCGGCGCGGTGGCCACCCCCGGCGTGTAACCGCGCGTGACCGCGGACTGGGCGACGTGCGTGGCCGAGTGCAGTCCGAAACCGACCAGCGCCGCCTGGTAGAAGCCGCTCCGCCCGCCGGTCCTCGCACCGTCGGCGGAGGCCGCGGCCATGAGCACCCCCATCAGGGCGATCGCGGTCGCGTTGCGCCGGGGAGAGACGTCGAGGCCGTCCCAGACCCGGCCCGGGACCCACGGCAGGTTCCGCTCCAGGCGGGGGCGTGCCCTGCTTGACCAGCCGGGGATCATCACCAGTTCCTCCGCGTCGTGGACGAGCCACGCGCCCAGCAGTCCCCACGTCACGGTGGCGGGAACCCCGGCGGGCTCGGCGGTGCGGGTTCTCCAACGACTCATCCGTGCCTCCCGCCACGCACCCTACTCCCGTCGTCCACAGGGTGTGGACGACGCCCCGGGCGGCGCCGGTCGGCGAGTCCCGCCACGGGTGTCCGGGCACACGAACGCCCCGGCCGGGGTGCAGGATCCGGCCGGGGCGTCGTGGGACTGGAGTGTTACAGGATGATCCGCATGGGCTCTTCCAGGATCTCCGCGAGGTCCTTCAGGAAGGCGGCGCCCACGGCACCGTCCACCGCGCGGTGGTCCACCGACAGCTCCAGGGAGATGCGGTTGCGCACGGCGACCTCGCCGTCCACGACCACGGCCTCCTGCTTCATCGCGCCGACCGCGAGGATCGCCGCCTCCGGCGGGTTGATGACGGCGGAGAAGCTGTCCACGCCGAACATGCCCAGGTTGGACACGCTGAACGTGCCGCCGCTCATCTCCTGCGGCTTGAGCTTGTTGTCGCGCGCCTTGCCCGCCAGCTCACGCGTACGGGTGGAGATCTCCGACAGCGTCGCCTTGTCCGTGTCGTGCAGGACCGGCACGACCAGGCCCGCGTCCACGGCGACGGCCACGCCGACGTTGACCCGGTGGTGCTGGAGCAGCTTGTCGTCCACCCACGAGGTGTTGACCGCCGGGTGCAGCTTGAGCGCGGTCGCGCAGGCCTTGACGATGAGGTCGTTGAAGCTGACCTTCACGCCCGTGCTCGACAGCTGCTCGTTGATCTGGGCGCGGAAGGCCTTGAGCGCCTCGGCGTCGATCGTGCGGCGCAGGTAGAAGTGCGGAACCTGCTGCTTGCTCTCGGTCAGGCGGCGCGCGATCACCTTGCGCATGTTGCTGACCTTGAGCTCCTCGGAGTCCCGCCCGTCCTCGAAGGCCGGGGCCTGCGGGGCGGCGGCCGGGGCGGCCTTCTCCGGAGCGGCGGCCGGGGCCTCGGGGACTCCGGCCTTGGCGGCCGCCTCGATGTCGGCGCGCACGATCCGGCCCTTGGGCCCGGAGCCCTGGATCTTCGTGATGTCCAGGCCGTACTCCTTGGCCAGCCGGCGGGCCAGCGGGGAGGTGCGCGGACGCTCGCCGCCACCGGCCGGGGCGGCCGGGGCGCTCGGCTCGGCCGCGGGCGCGGCGGCCGGGGCCTCCTCCTTCTCCTCGGCCTTCTCCTCCGCGGCGGGGGCCGGGGCGGCCGGAGCGGACTCCTCCGGGACGGCGTCGGGGCTGTCGGCGATCACACCGATGACCTCGCCGATCGGCACCGTGTCGCCCTCGGACACGGTCTGCTTCACCAGGAAGCCGTCCTCGTAGGCCTCGTACTCCATGACGGCCTTGTCGGTCTCGATCTCGACCAGGACGTCACCGGAGGCGACCTTGTCGCCCACCTTCTTGACCCAGGTGCTGATCACGCCCTCTTCCATGGTGTCGGAGAGGCGCGGCATCTCGATGTTGCTCATGGAAAACTCCTCTACCCGACCCGCTTGCCGACGGCGCTCAGGGTCTCCTTGATGGCGGTGCTGATCGACTCGACGGAGGGCAGGGCCGCCGTCTCCAGCGGCTTGGCGTAGGGCATGGGAACCTCCGCCATGGCCACACGCCGGACCGGGGCGTCCAGGTAGTCGAAGGCGCCTTCCTGGATGGACGCGGTGATCTCCGCGCCGATCCCGTAGGTCAGCCAGTCGTCCTCGCAGATCACCGCCGCGCCGGTCTTCTTGACCGAGTCCACGAACGTCTGGCGGTCGAGCGGACGCAGGCTGCGCAGGTCGACCACCTCGACGCTGATGTCCTCCTCGGCCAGCTTCTCCGCGACCTGGGTGGCCACCATCGCCATGCGGGAGTAGCCGATGAGGGTGATGTCGCTCCCCTCGCGGGTCACCGCGGCACGGCCGATCGTGGCGACGTCGTCGTTGTCGGCCTCGGCGTAGTCCTCGGGCACCTCGCCCTTGGAGTTGTACAGGCCGAGGTTCTCCAGGAAGAGGACCGGGTCGTCGTCGCGGATGGCCGCGCGGAGCATGGCGGAGGCCTCCGCGGGCGTGCTCGGAGCGAGCACCTTCAGACCCGGGATGAAGGAGTAGAACAGCTCGATGTTCTGCGAGTGCGTCGCACCGAGCTGCTGGCCGCCGCCACCGGGGGTGCGGATGACCATGGGCACGCTGGTCTGGCCGCCGAACATGCCGTAGATCTTGGCGGCGTGGTTGATGATCTGGTCGATGGCGATCAGCGAGAAGTTGATCGTCATGAGCTCGACGACCGGACGCAGGCCGAGCATGGCGGCGCCGATGGCGGCGCCGACGAAGCCCTCCTCGGCGATCGGGGTGTCCTTGACCCGGCGGGGGCCGAACTCCTTGAGCAGCCCCTCGGTGATCTTGTAGGAGCCCTCGAAGACGCCGATCTCCTCGCCCATGACGAGGACGTCCTCGTCGCGGAGCATCTCGGCGCGAAGGGTGTCCCGCAGAGCCTGGCGGTACGTGATGACAGACATGTGCTGGTTCCTTCTCTACTCCGCGAACACCGGGTCGGCGGGCATGCGCCGCGACTCGTTCGGAACCGGGGTGGCGTAGGTGTAGTCGAAGAGCGTCGAGACGTCGGGCTTGGGGCTCTTCTCGGCGAAGTCGGCGGCCTCGGTGACCTCGGACTTGACCGCGGCGGCGATCTCGTCGCGGATCTCGTCGTTCAGGATGCCGGCCTTGGTGAGCTTGGCGTCGAACAGGGCGATCGGGTCGTTCTCCTGGGCTCGCGCCGTCTCACGCTGCTCGTCCGTGCGGTACTTGGCCGGGTCGACGACCGAGTGGCCCTTCTGCCGGTAGCTCCACGCCTCCAGGAGGAACGGGGTCTGCTCCTCGCGGGCGCGCTCCACGAGGCGGGCGGCGGCGTCGCGCACGGCCAGCACGTCGCGGCCGTCCACGCGCTCACCCTCGATCTGGAAGGCGGCGCCGCGCTTGTACAGCTCGGGCTCGGCCGAGGACATCTCGACGGTGGTGCCCATGCCGGTGAAGTTGTTGATCACCACGAAGACGATCGGCAGGTTCCACAGCTTGGCGATGTTGAGGGACTCGTGCCAGGCGCCGATGTTGGTGGTGCCGTCGCCCATCTGGCACATGACGACCTCGTCGCCGCCCTTGTAGGAGACGGCCAGCGCGGCGCCCGTGGCCAGCGGCAGGGGGCC
>NZ_ANBC01000392.1 GCF_000341125.1 Nocardiopsis lucentensis DSM 44048
GTACATGTGCATGGAGCCGCCCCAGCCCTTGGACACGCCGTCGCTGCGTCCGTAGAGCTCGGCCATGACCCGCTTGGGGTCCATCCCCTTCTCGATCGCGTACCCGTGGTCGCGGTAGTTCGTGAAGAGGTAGTCGGTCTCCTTCAGGGCGGTCATCAGGCCGACGACCGTGGCCTCCTCGCCCAGGTTCAGGTGGCAGTAGCCGCCGATCCTGGCCTGGGTGTACGCCTGGGCGGTCCGCTCCTCGAAGCGTCGGACGAAGACCATCCGGCGGTAGTAGTCGAGGAGGGTGTCGGGGCTCTCGTTGGAGAGGCTCGGGGAGGTGTCCTTGCGGGCCCGCCGCCGGGATCCGGAGGACCTGGCGGCGCCGCCCTTCGGCTTGGCCGTGTCAGCCATGGTGTGCCTTTCTACGTACGAGAAGGCCTGTCGCCCGGGCCTGTGGGCCGGAGCGCGAGGCCCGCCGTGGCCCGCTGTCGGGCGTGACCGTGGCGTGGGGCGCCGCCGGGCTCATTCGGCGGCGGCGCTCTTGTGGCTGTCGCGGGGCGCGTTCGGGGGACCGTGGCTCGTCATCCCCGGACGCGAAGCGATGGTGGGGTCTCGTGTGCAGTTGTCGCCCGGACCCTTGACCGCATTGCTTCCCGGTCTGGGGTGCCCTATGCATCCCCCGGCGGTCGGCTCGGCGGCCCGTGGTCACCCGGGTTCGTTCACCGGCCGGATGAACGACACCGTGCGCCCGTGGGACACGTGCGTGTGACGTGTGTCGCGCACACTCTACGGACTGATCGATGATCGATCAATACGACTTTACGGCAGATCTCCGAACTTTGGTGCGAAAGGGCAGGTCACCCCGGTCCGGGGGAGGCGGCCCCGGGGCCGGTCAGTGGCCTACGGCGTCACCGTGGGTCTTGAGGGCGGCCTCCACGTAGTTGAGGACGTGGTCGCTCACCATCTCGCCCACCGACGGGTCGCCCTCGCGGAAGGCGCGCGTGATCTGGTCGTGGTCGGCCGCCTTGGCGTGCAGCTCCATGTCCAGCCAGCGCACGGACAGGGCGGTCCACACCTCCACGCCGAGCGACTCCCACGTGTGCAGGAGCACACTGTTGTCGGCGGCGCGCACGATCTCGCGATGGAACTCCACGCTGTGCCGGATCTGCTCGGAGACGTCGCCCTGGGCGGTGGCCCGCTTGAGCGCCTCCACCTCCCGCTCCAGCGGAGACGGGTCCGCGGCCAGGCGGGGCGCCGCGAGGCGGGCGGCGACGAGCTCCAGTCCGGCGCGGACGGGGTAGATCTCCGCCATGTCCTGGACCCCGAACGCGCGCACGCGGGCGCCCTTGTTCGGCACCGTCTCGATGAGGCGCAGGGTCTCCAGTTCACGCAGGGCCTCGCGGACCGGGGCCTGGCTCACCTTGAGCTCCGTGGCGACGCGGCGCTCCACGATCCGCTCCCCGGGCTTCCAGCGGCCGGACAGCAGCCCCTCGACCAGTACCTGCCGGATCTGCTCCCGGAGCGGCTCACGGGCCAGCTTCGAGGGATCATCCGGCAACTGCGGGAGGTCGACCATCCAGGGCCCTTCCGTTCCTCGGTCCGCGCGCAGGGGCACGCGGGCCCGTCCGCTCAGCGTCGTACAAGCTCCTTGAGAAGGGTGCCACACCGGTGCGGGTCAAGCGGACCACGGGCATCGAACGTCTAACGGAAACGTCACGAACGCGTCTCTCGAGAGTGAACCACGCCCGGCCGTTGCTGGGGCATGGGGCAAAGTCCGTGGTGAAAGGGGGTGTGGTTGGCAAGCCGGGGCGATCTTGGGCGGAAGTGTCCAGGTAGGCTCATCTGTCGGCAACATGCACACATGTCCCGGCGGGGAGTGACCCACGCCTGGGCGAAGGACCCGACGATAGCGCCTTGACCTGCGCTGATGACCACATTGACAGGTGTAGCGCACCCACAGGCGCCACAGTCGTCCAGTTTGTTCCTTGGACGCCGGACCTGCCCGAGACCGGGACACGACGCAGTGAACCGGTTCCAAGGTTCGGCCGTCGAACGGGGTGGCGGGGCAGGGCCCCGTCCTGAGCGACGAGCCCCGAGTCGGCCCTGAGGACGTCAGGATCAGTACCAGCAACCGCGGCTAGCCCGTCCCCCGCGCTCCGGGAGCGCCAAGGCGAGCCCCCGAGAGACAGCACTGAGCACATGACGCACTCTTCGCGGACCCGGCACGCACGGTCCATCCACGTGACGAAGGCACACGACAGGCAGCGGCGGTCCCCCGCACCGGGGCCGTACAGCGGTCCCATTCCGGTGGTGCGCACCTCGGGCATCGCCCCGGGGGTGCCGGTCGTGCGCGCGGTCAAGTGGCCGAGTGTGAGCGAGATCGCGTGGGGGCTGGCCTCGGACCGGATCGCGATCATGCTCGCGGTGGCGCTCATCGTGATGACGATGCTGGCCGCGGGGCCGATGCACCCGGTCGACGTCTTCCTCAACGAGTTGCCGCGTCCCTACTGGGACTTACTGCGCGAACCGCTCATCTACTGGCCCGACACGGTCGCCTCGCGTGCGGTCGCGCTTCCGGTGCTCGCCGTGACCGCGCTCCAACTCGCGTACTGGCACCGCAGCTGGCGGCCGATCGTGCTGGGCGCGGTCGGGGTCGTGGGCATGATGTCCCTGGTGTCGGTGATGAAGCTGGGCTTCAACCGGGGCCACGCCAAGAACTTCGACCCGGACTTCTTCCAGGGGATGGGCAACGTGGCCTTCCCCTCCGGTCACGGGGCCAACGCCATCCTCATCTACGGTCTGGTGCTGTTCCTCATCATCCGGTTCGCGGCGGCCCGACCACACATCATCCGCCGGTTGGCGTACTGCATCGTCGGCATCGCCCTGCTGCAGTCGGCCGTCTCCGTCTACCTGCACTTCCACTGGTTCACGGACCTGCTGGCGGGGATGGTCGCGGGCGGTTTCGCGCTCCGGGTGACCATTCGGCTGGACCGGATGTTCCCGCACGGCCGCACGGTCGAGTGGTGGCCCTGGTACGGCCGGAAGGCGCCGATCGACACCGGGGTGTGAGCGCCCCCACGATCACGGAAACGGCGCCCGTCGGAGGAGATCCGACGGGCGCCGTTTCCGTGTGCGGGGTGTCAGGCCCCGGACCGCGCGGGGCGGGCACCGTCCGTCGGCGGACGCCAGCCGAAGGTCGCGTCCAGGGCGCCGAGGACCAGGCCGGGCAGGAGCCGGGTGGTGAGGGCGATCCCGTTGTCGCGCACCGTCCGCGCCACCGGGTTGCCGATCATCGACATCCGCCCGACGGCGGCGGACCGGCGGACCATGCCCGAGGTCCGGGGGAGCCGGGCGGAGGTGTAGGCGGCCAGGTCGTCGGGGACGGAGGAACCCTCACCGACCGCGTGGGCCAGGACGGCGGCGTCCTCGATCGCCTGGCAGGCGCCCTGCCCCAGGTTCGGGGTCATCGCGTGCGCGGCGTCGCCGAGCAGAGCGACCCGGCCGCCGTGGTAGGCGGGCGGCGGGGTGGCCAGGTACCAGACGTCGTTGCGCAGCACCGCCTCGGGTGCCGCCCGGCGCAGGACGGCCGGGATCGGGTCGTGCCAGTCGCCGAAGCGCCGGAGGAGTTCGGCGCGTTCGTCGGCGGCGCGCTCGTTCGCGGCGGCGCGGCTCATGGCGTACACGTACACGCGGCCGTCGGCGAGCGGCATGATTCCGGCCGACCCCTCAGGCCCCCACGACTCGACGGCCACCGAGACGTCGGCGCCCTCGGTGATCAGGCGCCAGGTGGTGGTGCCGGAGTAGACGGCGCCGGGGTGTTCGGGGAACAGCGTGGCGCGGGTGGCGGACCGGATGCCGTCGGCGGCCACGACCAGGTCGGCCGTCCACTCGCGGCCGTCGTCGGAGGTGACGCGGGCCGGGCGGTCGGGTCCGCCCGCGTCGGTGAGCGCCGCGTGGGTGCGAGTGTGGACCACCGGGGCGCCGCTCCCGCCGGTCAGCAGACCCATCAGGTCCGCGCGGGCCACCACGGCGATGCTGTCGCCGAAGCGTTCGCGTACCTGGGCGACGTTGGTCGGCAGGAGCCATCGGCCCCGCCAGCTGCGGATGCCGCCCGAGCCGATCGCCGCCCGCCCCCGCACGGCGTCGCCGAGGCCGACGGTGTCCAGCGCGCGCAGGGCGTTGGGCGCGACCGCCAGGCCCGCGCCGACCGGCGCGAGGTCGTTCCTCTCCAGGACCTCGACGTCCCATCCGCGCACCAGTAGTGCGCGTGCGGCGGTCAGACCGCCGATGCCGCCCCCGATGACCACGGCCTTCCTCATGGCGCCTCCCCTTGTCACACGTGTCCTCTACACCCGTAGAGCCATTACTCTACAGGTGTAGAGACGATGGGAGAAAGGGGGGTCGGCACGTGCCGAACCCGACCGAGCGCGTGGAGCTGATCGCCGCCACCGCGCTGGAGCTGATCGCCGACCGGGGGCTGCGCGGGCTCACGCACCGGGCCGTGGACGAGGCGGCCGGACTGCCGCCGGGGTCGACCTCGTACCACGCGCGCACCCGGCAGAGGCTGATCGAGACCGCCCTGACCTGGCTGGTCGAGCAGGAGGAGAAGGACACGGTGCCGCTCCTGCGGCTCGCGGACGTGAGCCGGGAGGAGACGGCGCGCCTGGCCGCCCTGTTCGTGCGGACGTCCGTCACCCGGGACCGGAAGCGGTCGCTGGCCCGCTACGAGCTGGCCCTGGAGGCGGCGCGCAACCCCGAGCTGCGCGAGGTCTACGACCGGCTGGGCGAGCGGTTCCGCGACACGCTCGACGGGCTGATGGCCGCGCTGGGTTCCCCCACCCCGAGACGGCACACGCGCGCCTTCCTCGGGTGGACCGAGGGAGTGCTGTTCGACTCGCTGGTCGGGGTGGGCGCGGCGTCCCCGCCGGGGGAGGAGGAACTGCGGACGACGGCGCTCGCCGTGCTCGACGGGCTGCTCGACGCCGACCCGGCCGACGCGGGGTAGCCGGGACGCCCGGAGGCGGGCCCACAGCGGGGAGTCGGGTGCGGTGGTGGGGATATGGGGGCAGACGGGGGGTTGATGACGCTTTGGCTATGCTCCTTCGCGAACAGTGATCCGCTGCGCGCCCCGGTCAGCGGGTCCGGTCCTCGTGCACCTCACCCCGTAAGGAGTGCCGTTGAGCTACGACGTGGTGGCGCTGGTCGCCCGGGAGCCGGACGAGCGGGCGATCCGCCAGGCCCTCCAGGACGTCGATTCGGACCTGCGGCTCCATCGGCACGAGGACACCCACGTCCTGCAGATCCGGGACGGGGCCGAGCGACTCCTGGCCACCCTCGAACCCGGTCGCCTGGTGGAGGAACAGGGTGACGTCGTGCGTCTACTCGGTTCGGACGTCGTCGCCGGTCTGCCGGAGGAGTTCTGGTGGGTGGAGACACGCGCCCGTCCCGACGATGCGGGGCGGGAGGCGGCGCACCGCTTCGCGGACGGGCTCGCGCTGCGGCTCGGGGGAGCGGTGTGGACGTCGGGGACGGCCGACTTCGGGCTCTGGGAGGAGCCGGAGCACCCGGCTGTCGAGCGCACCGCCACCCGGGCGCTCCTGGTCGTCCAGGACCGGGAGGTGGTGCCGTTCTCGTCCTGGCTGAGTGACGCGGTGGCCACGCGCGGCGGGGAGAAGGCGCTCCAGGTGCTCACGCCGCCGACATCGCGGCTGACCTACGGGGCGCGGACCCTCCTCACCGGGCCGTGGGGGCGGTGGGTGGTACGCGGCGAGGACGGCGACCACTACGACGGCGTCACCGGGTTGCCGGTGTACTGGGACGAGGATGACGGGTTCCGTCCGGAGAGGGAACCGGTCGGGGTGAACTGGGGGGCGAGCGAACCCGACGCCACACCGGTTCCGGGATTCGTCGAGGACGCGTCCGAGCCCGCCGGGGTGCAGCTCGTGGTGGACGTGTCCGTGTTCCACCGTGCTCCGGGCACTCCGCGTCTCGGGTGCGCCGCGGAGCTCCTGGCCGAGCACCTGGCGGGGACCCCGCCCGTCGCGTGGGGTCCCCACGAGCCCGCGGTCAGGACGTGGGATCGGGATCAGCTGACCGAGTTCGTCCGTCGGCGTGAACCCCGGGCGTCGATCCTGTACTTCACCGCTCCCCTGGATGTCGGGCACCCGTTCTCCGGGCAGATCAAGGTCCGTCGGCGGGTGCGGGGCGTCGTGGAGCGGGTTTCCATGGTGGTCGGTTTCCCCGGTGAGGACACCGTCCCGTTCGAGGAGCTCCCCGCGGTGGTGGAGGCGCTCGCGCGGGAGGGGCTTCTGGACGGGCTGCGGGTGCGTCGCCTCGCGGGGCGGAGCGACACCACCTTCGAGCCCACCTGGGCGGGACCGGCCGTCCAGGTCGGGTTCGCGATCGGCCCCGAGCGCTTCGCGGAGGTCGGCCACGGCTATGCCCAGGCGGGGCCGATCAGGGGCACCGTCCTGGGCGAGGGAGAGCGGCGGGCGGTCTGGTACCCGGTGTTGGGCGACGCGGGGGCCCCGCTCAAGGGGTTGGCGCTGGTCGAACGCCAGACCGCGCACCTGGCCGCCGCCGGCCGGGGATGAACCGGGCGACGAAAGGTCCACCCCACGCGCTTCTGGGGGCCTGTCCCGTGTCGGCGGTCGCACGTCTGCACGGTCCTTCCCGAATGACGTGAGTCGATTTTCCGGTCGTTGCGCGGTGCGGCCACATGTGGCCAGGGAAGTGATGTGCGCCACCGAAAGGCTCCGTGATTCTCGGTGCCTCGGTGTATGCGCTGATCGGACTGCTGCTTCCTGGTGTGGATGACCGTCTCCCGGGGGCGGAACCGACGGGAGACCGTCACCGTCGATGTGCATACTGCTACTGAATTCTCCATAAAGCGGATGTAATGCCAGCAAAGTGGCGAAGGGGAGCGACGGAATGAAGTTCGAGCTGGTGGAACCGCCAGAGGAAGGGGTCGTCTCCTCCGGACAACAAAGTGAGCATTCCTCACTTTCGGTGGAGAACGTGCGGGACTCGTACCGATCCACCGGCATCGAGGACCGGATCGACGTCCTCCGCCGACCCGTACGCGAGCGTATGGCCAGGCCGATGGAGGGTGTTCGCGCCTCGCTGGACCTGCTCAGGGCCCGTGTCGCCGAGCAGAGCATGGCGGAGGCCCGCGACACGGGCTCCCCACCGGCCGACACCGTTCCCGAGTTCCCCGCCCACCGATTCACCTCCTCCGGTGAGGGAGGCGCCCGGTGAGCCGGTGGAACATCAACGTCTACGAGGTGGCGCTCCTCGTGAACGACGTGAGCGACCAACTGGGCCTGGACGGCGGCGGCTTCACCTCGACCGTCGATTCCACGTCGGACGGGATCGACATGGCTCTGACCAACGCCAAGAGCCCTCCGGTGGAGGAGGCCCTGTCCAGCTTCCTCGGCCACTTCACCAGCGAGACGGACGCGATGCTCACCCGTGGCCTGTCCTGCGTCGTGGGAGCCAACGAAGCCACCCTCGCCTACCAGGACGGCCAGGAGGAGATGGCGCTCACGGCGCAACGGAGGGCCGGAACCGGCTCCAACCTCGATCTGGGTGAGGACGGGCCCGCCCGCATGGGAGGCCCGGTGTGACCACGCCCGGAGGCTTCGAGCCCACCGCCCCCCAGGACGGGGTGGACCCCAGCCCCTTCACCCTCATCGATCCGGAAGCCATCCCCTACCCCCTGACCGACACCTGGTCACTCAACTTCGCCGCCGAGAAGCTGCGCACCGGCGGGGAGAACCTCGCGGCCGAGGCCGAGGACATGCGCTCCACGTGGCAGGGTCTGCAAGCCCACTACGAGGCGCCGGAGAGCGAGGAGCTCTTCGCCAAGATGAACCCGATGGTGACCCGGGGCGAGGACATCGAGAGCGACCTAGTCACCGTCGCGGGCGCGTTGGAGGACCTGGCCGAGGCCGCCACGACCGCGCGGCGGTCGCTGAACAACCTCAGGATGCAGGCGCAGAGCTTCGTCAACCGGCACAGCGACCGGAAGTGGTGGTGGATCGACAAGGACGAGGAGACGGACTCACTGGCGATCCAGGAGAACATCCGTCTCAAGTCCGAGGTCAACACCGCCTGGGAGACGTTCAACGAGGCGGAGATCGCGTGCGCCAACACGATCGCCGAGCTGTCCGGTGGAACCCGCTACGCCGCTCCCGGCACGGCGCACGGCCCCGACGTCCTCGAGTACGGACTGCCTCCGGGCGCCGGTGACATCACCGTTCCCAGCCCCGAGGCCCTGCTCGACGACGTCACGGCCTGGGCGGGAACCGAGTTCCACCCCTCCCTCATGACCTTCGAGGACAGTACCGGTCAGGCCGCCTGGGACGTCTTCGTGGTCGACGGCCTGTGGGGCACCGGGGTGGGACTGGCGACGACCGTGGGTGTGTGGAGCCCCGACCGGGGGTGGACGCTCCTTCCGTGGGACCAGGTGCGCAACGCCGGGGTCAATCTCGGGGACGCGGGGATGAACACGGCCGCCATGGTGGGGATCCACGACGAGGAGGGGTGGCTGTTCGACTGGGACCGGCGGGACGAGGCCTATTGGGGAGCCTCCTGGGACCGCTGGACCGACAACATCCAGAACACCGGTGTGGAGTACCGGGAGGGTTTCAGCGCCTGGTCCCGGCGTGAGGAGGACCCGGAGTACCACGAGGCGACCACGGCCTTCAACACGGTGATGCTCACCGGAGGGATCCCGCTCAAGATCATCAAGACCGTGTCGGGTCTGGGGACCGCTGCCGATATCGATATAGATGTCCCCCCTGACCGCGACGGCTCCTTCTCCGACCGGGGCAGGAACGATCCGTCGACGTCCGGTGGACACTCCTGGGGCGCATCGGTCAGGGAGCGGTTGGACGCCGGGGCCGGGGGCGGCTCCACCAGTGAGCGGTTCGACAGCGAGATGGACGGTGTGCGGGATTCGCTGTTGGACCCGGAGCGGTTCCGGCCCAGTCCCGATCCCCGACCGGACACGCCGTCCCCGAACCCGAACGGCCCGGCGCCGACGGGTGGGAATGAGCCGTCGCCCCCGCGGAACCCGGTCAACCCGCGATCGGATGAGGGGGCTCAGTCTCAGGGCGGTGGCAGACCACCGAACCGGTCCGACGACGAGGACACGGATCAGCGCTCCGATGGTGAGGACCGGCCCGAGACCCGCCCGGACACCGACCAGCGACGCGACGATCCCGAGGCGCGTGACGACGACACCCCCAGCCCACAGGACACCGATCAGCCCGAGCGCCGGGGCGACCGGGAGGCTGGCGACGGCCCGCGCGAGGAGTCGGAGAGCCCGGAACCCGACACCGACGGCGGCAGTGACGGTGGTGACGACCAGCCTCCCAGGGACCGCACCAGCACCGGAGACGACGATGGCCGCGGTGATGACGACCGCGCCCCTTCCCCGGATGAGGACGAGACGCTCTCTCCCGGGGGAGCGCTCTCGCAAGAGCCGCGATCTATAACCGAAACAGGCGGCACGGATACTGGGGAAAAACCAGGATCACCGGACGGGCCCGATCCGAATACAGTTGAGCCCGCCATGGTCAAGGACAAGTGGGGTGACCTTGTTGAGTTTGGTAGTACAGATGCTTCCGGAAGATGGTTTGACGAAGACGGTGTGGCATACATTGAAATCCCTGATAGCGTTGAACACGCTAAAGCTTATGAGCGAATCAGGGAGGCCACCGGTGATGTTGAAGCCATTTCCGAACTCACAGGTGTCGATCAGGGTGTAGTGAATCGCATTAAAGAGCACATCTTTTTGAGGGACCATGATGTTGCCGTCGGAGCAAATGAGGTCAGTCGGGGTAGATTCACTCCGATGGGTCACATTGCGAACTGGTGGGAGCAGGCAACACAGGGGAAGGTTCCAGATTCTGAGAAAGAATTCTTCAGAAGATGGATTGAGCATGAGGCTATTGAGAGCAAGCTCATGGAGTGGGGCATGCCGTACAATTCCTCGCACCCATCAAATTGGCAGTGGGACGACGTCTATGAAGAGGTCGTCTACAGGCCTAACTCAGAGCACTACGGAGCCCATGATGTTTCTCGGTCCGAAGGGAAGGCGGATCCCTTCGGGCATTACCGAGGTCAGTGGAATGAACCCGACATCGCTCTTAATGAGAGTCTGACAAACGCGGAAGAGGTTGCTTTGGTCATCTTGGAGGGGTATAGAAAATGAGTGAGTTCGATAAATTTTGCAACTGGGCGAAGGGGATTAGGTGGGATTCTTCGGCCGATTCGAGGAAATCCCAGGTGCGACTTTTTCAAGAATATCTGAGGAGAGCTGCACTCTGGGCTTCGGAGTACAGGGAGTCCGCTTGGCCATTTTATGATATCGCCGAGTCTGTTGACCCAAGTTTTCGTGCGCCCGAGGCGAAGGTTCGAGATGTAGTTAACTCAATATCGGAGGGGGGTACATACTACACATTCAAGACGATAGAGTGGTCTCTGCACTTTGCTGCTTTGTTGGATCGGGGTGATGAAATGCCCGGGTTCGCGAATCCTTTCGAGCCGTTGTTGCTGATCTATAGGAGGGGGAGCGTGGTAAATCTCAGCCCCTCTGGGGCGATTGAGATCGGGGAGTACTCTATCCCAAGAAAGGCTCCGGAAAAGTGCAGACTACTGAAGCCGCTGTCGGACCTGAGTGAAGAATCTCTGTCGTCCTTCGATGGATGAGGCTCTCTCGGGGAAACGTAACAAGAGAAGCAGGATGAACTTCTGGGATGCAGATCTACGGGTGTCTGACCTGCGTGGTATTTGGTTCGGGGGTGGGGGCGAGGGGGAGTGTTAATCTGGCGCGGGCGAAACTTTCGAGGGCTAATCTTTCTGGGGATGAAGGCTGGGTAATTGGTCCGGTCGATATCGGATAAGGAGGAGTTCACCTTCTTGCTGGAGATGAACTTTCTTCCTGGTTTGCGGTGAATGGAGCACCCGGTGTGCACGTCGTGGATGAAGGCTGAGTTGACCGAGGGCGAGCGGTTCTGTGGACTGCTCGACGCCGACCCGGCCGACGCGGGGTAGCCGGGAGCTCCGATGTCGGACTCGGCGTGGGAGCCCCGTCCGGCCCTCCTCCGGTCCGTAGGTTGGCCCGGGGAGGTCGACATGTCCACAGGTGAACACGGATCGGGACACGAAGGGCACGGGGACCACGCGGCGGTCTTCCGGGTCCGCTTCTGGTGGAGTCTGCTGCTCAGTCTCCCCGTGGTGCTCACGAGCCACATGATCTCCGGCTGGTTCGGCTACCAGGTTCCCGACTGGCTCGGTTGGGTCGCGCCGGTCCTGGGCTCCGTCGTCTACCTCTACGGCGGGTGGCCGTTCCTCTCCGGCGTCGTCGGCGAACTCCGCGACCGCAGGCCCGGCATGATGACGCTGGTCGCCACGGCCATCACCGTCGGGTTCGTGTCCAGCCTGCTCGCCACGCTGGGCGTCGTCGGGCGCGGGCTCGACTTCTGGTGGGAGCTCGTCCTGCTCATCGTGGTCATGCTGCTCGGCCACTGGCTGGAGATGCGGGCGCTCGGGCAGGCGTCCGGCGCGCTGGAGGCCCTGGCCGCGCTCCTGCCCGACACGGCCGAGCGGATCGACGCCGACGGCGGTACCGAGGAGGTCGCCACCACCGAACTGCGCGAGGGGGACACCGTCCTGGTCCGCTCCGGCGGCCGGGTGCCAGCCGACGGGACGGTGACCGAGGGCACCGCCGCCATGGACGAGTCCATGATCACCGGAGAGTCCCGCACCGTCACGCGGACCGAGGGCGACCGGGTGGTCGCCGGAACCGTGGCCACCGACACCTCCGTGCGCGTCCGGATCGACGCCGTCGGCGAGGACACCACCCTGGCCGGGATCCGACGGCTGGTCGGCGAGGCGCAGTCGTCGCGCTCACGGGCGCAGACGCTCGCCGACCGGGCCGCCGCCCTGCTGTTCTGGTTCGCGCTCGGCGCGGCCGTGCTCACGGCGGCCGTGTGGATCGCCCTCGGACTGGCGAACGAGGCGGTCGAGCGCACCGTCACCGTGCTCGTCATCGCCTGCCCGCACGCGTTGGGGCTGGCGATCCCGCTGGTCATCGCGATCTCCACCACCATGTCCGCGCGCGGCGGGATCCTGGTCAAGGACCGTCTGGCCCTGGAGCGGACCCGGTTGGTGGACACGGTCCTGTTCGACAAGACCGGCACGCTCACCAGCGGAACGCACGCGGTGCAGGACGTCGCGGCGTTGGAGGGGGAGTCCTCCGACCGGGTGCTCTCCCTGGCGGCGGCGGCCGAGTCCGACTCCGAGCACCCGCTGGCCCGGGCGATCGTCCGGGCCGCCGAGGAGGAGGGGGACGTCCCCTCCGCGACCGACTTCCGCTCCCTCACCGGGCGCGGGGTCCGGGCCGAGGTCGAGGGGAGCACCGTCCACGTCGGCGGTCCGTCCCTGCTGGAGGAGTTGGACCTGACCGTCCCCGACGAGTTGGCGGAACGCACCCGGCCGTGGCGGGAACGGGGGGACTCCGTGCTGCACGTGGTCGCCGACGGCCGGGTCGTCGGCGCGGTCGCGCTGGCCGACGAGGTGCGTCCGGAGTCGGAGGAGGCGGTGCGGGAGCTGCGGGCGGCCGGGGTGCGGGTGGCGATGGTGACGGGTGACGCTCAGAACGTGGCCGACGCGGTCGCGGAGCGGCTCGGGCTCGACGAGGTGTTCGCCCAGGTCCTGCCGGACGAGAAGGACGCCGTGGTGCGCGACCTCCAGGACCGCGGGCACCTGGTGGCGATGGTCGGCGACGGGGTGAACGACGCCCCCGCCCTGGCCAGGGCGGACGTGGGGATCGCGATCGGCGCGGGGACCGACGTGGCGATCGAGTCCGCCGGGGTCGTCCTGGCCTCGGATGATCCGCGCGGGGTGCTGTCGGTCCGGCGGCTGTCGGAGGCCGGGTACCGGAAGATGCTGGAGAACCTGGTGTGGGCGGCCGGGTACAACGTCGTGGCGGTGCCGCTGGCCGCCGGGGTGCTCGCGCCGGTCGGGTTCGTGCTGGCACCCGCCGTCGGCGCCGTGCTCATGAGCCTGTCCACGATCATCGTGGCGCTCAACGCCCAACTCCTGCGACGGGTGGACCTGCGCCCGGCGGACTGATCGGGGGCGCCCGTCAGTCCCCCCCACCCGACGTTCTCGAACGGCCCCGGATCTCGACCGCCCGCTCTTCCTCGGCCGTCGGCGGCCGGTCGTCCCGGTCCTCACACCAGGGCTGAATCTCCGTACCGATTCCGACCGGATCTTGCCGTCCCCTTGCCCGTCGGCGGAGGGATCCGTGGCGTGCCCCGAACCAGCATGGGGAGGGGCCGGGCCCGTGCCCACGGTCCCGGACGGCCTGTGAAGGGGAGAACGTGACCGAGCTCAGATTCGAGGACCGAACCGACTTCGACGACGCCGACCGCGGGTTCGTCGCCGCCCTCACCCCCGGCGTCGTCCGCGACGACCAGGGCAGGGTGGTCTGGGACAGCGACGCCTTCTCCTTCCTCGACGGGGAGCGCGCCGACACCGTCGACCCGAGCCTGTGGCGGCAGAG
>NZ_ANBC01000393.1 GCF_000341125.1 Nocardiopsis lucentensis DSM 44048
GTACGAGGTCACCGACGGCGTCTACCAGGTCCGCGGCCTGGACCTGTCGAACATGACGCTCATCGAGGGCGACGACGGCGTCGTCGTGGTCGACCCGCTGGTGTCGCGGGAGACGGCCACGGCCGCTCTGGGCCTGTACCGCGAGCACCGGGGCGAGCGTCCGGTCACCGGTGTGATCTACACGCACTCCCACATCGACCACTTCGGCGGCGTCCTCGGCGTGACCGACCCCGAGCGGGACGACGTGCCGATCCTCGCCCCGGAGGGGTTCATGGCGCACGCCGTGGCGGAGAACGTCTACGCGGGACCGGCCATGTTGCGGCGCGGCATGTACTACTCCGGCGCGTTCCTGGACGTCGGCGCGCGGGGGATGGTCGGCATGGGCCTGGGGATGGCCACCTCCCACGGCGAACCCGGCCTGGTCCCCCCGACACTGGACGTCACCCGCACCGGCCAGGAGGAGACCGTCGACGGGGTGCGCCTGGTGTTCCAGCTGACCCCGGGCACCGAGGCGCCCGCGGAGATGAACTTCCTACTGCCCGACCGCCGCGCGCTGTGCATGGCGGAGAACGCCACCCACAACATGCACAACGTCCTCACCCTGCGCGGCGCCCTGGTCCGCGACGCCCGGGCGTGGTCGCGCTACCTCAACGAGGCGATCCAGCTCTTCGCCGACGACACCGATGTCCTGTTCGCCTCCCACCACTGGCCCACGTGGGGCCGGGACCGGGCGATGGAGTACCTGTCACAGCAGCGCGACGTGTACTGCTACCTGCACGACCAGACGCTCCGCCTGCTCAACCGGGGCCTGACCGGAGCCGAGATCGCCGAGGAGCTGACGCTGCCCCCCGACCTGGACCGGGTCTGGAGCACCCGCGGCTACTACGGCTCGCTCTCCCACAACGTCAAGGCGGTCTACCAGCGCTACCTGGGCTGGTACGACGGGCACCCCGCCTCCCTGTGGGAGCACCCCCCGGAGGAGACCGCCAAGCGGTACGTGGCCACGATCGGCGGCGTCGACGCCGTGGTGGACAAGGCGCGCGCCTACGCCGACGACGGCGACGACCGCTTCGCCGCCCAGCTCCTCCGGCACGCGGTGTTCGCCGACCCCTCGCACACGGGCGCCCGGGAGCTCCTGGCGTCCGTCTTCGAGCGGCTCGGCTTCGGCGCGGAGAACGCCACCTGGCGCAACTGCTACCTGATGGGCGCCCGGGAGCTGCGTGAGGGCGTGACCCCGACGTCGCTCGCCTTCGCCCGCATGACGGCGTCGCTCACCGTCACCCAGGTCTTCGACCTCATCGGCATCCGCGTCGACGGGCTCAAGGCGGCACGGACCCCGCTCACCGTCGACTGGGAGTTCACCGATCTCGGGGAGCGCTACCGCACGCGGCTGTCCAACGGGGCGTTCGTGCACTGGAGGGCCGACGGCGCGCTCTCCGGGGACGCCGACCTGACCCTCCGGCTCACCAGGGGGAAGCTGTTGGGGCTGATCTCCGGGGAGGGCGGCCTGGACGACATCGACCACACCGGAGACCTCGGCGTGCTCCAGCGGCTCGTGGACGTGCTCGACGCCCCCGACCCCAACTTCCCGATCGTCACGCCCTGAGAGGCCCGCCCGGGTGGGCCGCCGTCCCGGTCGGACACGGGGCGGCGGCCCCTCTCATGTCGTGACCCGACACCGCCTCCATACCCCTCGGTGGTATGTTCGCGGGTGAGCGGGGCGCGACGGTGCGTTCCGGCCGCCAGGGGGGAGGCATGCCGTGCGCGCGATGCTGCGTCGCTGGGCGTCCGCCCTGGCCATGGCAGTTCTCGTCCTGCTGGTCCTGGCCTGGCACGGCATCGGTGAGTGGAGTCCGGCCACCCTGGAGCAGCCCGGCGAGCCGATCGCCCACGCGGCTCCGGCCGAGCCCGTGACACCCGTCGGCGGCACGGCCGCGGTCCACGACGCGCTGCACGGCGGCACGGCCCTGGTTCCGGTGACGTCGTCCCAGACGGCCCCCGGCCACGCGGACGTGTCCCACGCGGGCCCGGCCGACTGCCCGGCCGCCGCGCCCACCTGCTGGACCGGGCATCCCACCCCCGACCTGCCCGCGCCCGCGCCGGTGCCCGACGTCGTGCTGCCTTTGCCTCCCGCCATGGCGGCCCTCCGAGCGGACCGGTGGTCGGCCGCCCCGCCCCGCGCCCCCGACCTCTCCGAGCTCTCGGTTCTGCGGATCTAGAAGCCGTCTGCCTCCCAGACGTTCTCCGGATCCGTCAACCGAAAGGTCGTTCCACCATGTCCGCATCCGCTTTCCGCGTGCCCGGAATCAGCCGCCGCGACTTCGTCGGAGGTGGCACCGCCCTCGGCGGGGCCGTCCTCCTCGGCGCCTGCTCGGGCGGGGGCGGACAGACCCGCGCCTCGCTCATCACCCCCGACGACGCCCGCGTCGGCGCCGTCGAGGACGGGCGCGACGCCACCGGGCGCGAGCACCGGGTCACCCTCACCGCCGCCCCCACCACCCTCGACCTCGCGGGCACGACCGCCGCCACCTGGGCCTACGGGACGTCCGTGCCCGGGGACGAGCTGCGGGTCGGCGCGGGCGACACCGTCGTCGCCGAACTCGTCAACGACCTGCCCGACCCGACCAGCGTGCACTGGCACGGCCCGGCCCTGCGCAACGACATGGACGGCGTCCCCGGCCTGACCCAGGACGCCGTCGCCCCCGGGGAGCGGTTCACCTACCGCTTCGTGGCCGCCAACCCCGGCACCCACTGGTTCCACCCGCACGTCGGCACCCAGCTCGACCGGGGGCTGTACGTGCCGTTCGTCGTCGAGGACCCGGACGAGCCGCTGTCGTACGACGAGGAGTGGGTGGGCGTCCTCGACGACTGGCTCGACGGTGTCGGCGGCACCCCGGACGACGTCCTCGACGAGCTGCTCCAGGGCATGGACGGGGGTTCGGGCCACGGCGGCCACGGTTCGGGCGACGGGGACGGCCCGATGCGCATGGGGCGCACGCTGATGGGCGCCGCCAGCGATTACCTGGGCGGGGACGCCGGGGACGTCTACTACCCGGAGTACCTGGTCAACGGGCGTCCGGCGGGGGACCCGCGCACCTTCGAGGTGGCTCCGGGCGCGCGGGTGCGCGTCCGGTTCGTCAACGCGGGCGGCGACACCGCCTTCCGGGTCGCGCTCGGCGGACACACGATGACCGTCACCCACACCGACGGGTACCCGGTCGAGCACCGGGAGGCCGACGCGCTGCTGATCGGCATGGGCGAGCGCTTCGACGTGCTGGTCACCCTGGAGGACGGCGCGTTCCCCCTGGTGGCGCTGGCGGAGGGCAAGGGGCGGGCCGCCTTCGCCGTCGTGCGCACCGGCGGGGGTTCGGCTCCGGAGGCCGACACGCGCCCGGAGGAATTGGAGGGCCGCGTCATCGTGGCGACCGACCTCACCGCCGACGAGGGGGCGCGCCTGGCCGAGGCCGACCCCGAGGTCGAGCACCGGATCGAGCTGACCGGAGGGATGGCGGACTTCGACTGGGGGCTGAACGGCCGCCGCCACGACCCGGAGGACCCCGCCGGGAACGCCTTCCGGGTGGCGGAGGGCCAGCGGGTCCGGCTGACGTTCACCAACGCGACCGACATGTGGCACCCCATGCACCTGCACGGGCACCACTTCCAGGTCGGGGCGGACGGCCCGCGCAAGGACACCGTGATCCTGCTGCCCGGTCAGACGCTGTCGTGCGACTTCGACGCCGACAACCCCGGACTGTGGATGACGCACTGTCACAACGTCTACCACGGGGAGGCCGGGATGATGGGGGTCGTCGGCTACTCCGCGTGACGGGCGGGCGGCCGAGGTTTCACGTGAAACCTCGCTGTGTTCGTTCTGGGCCTCCGCTTCGCCCCAGCCCGTGTTCGGGCGCCCTCAAGGCAGGGATTCTTCCTCCTCGTCGTCGCCTGCCGCTCGTTCCTCGTCCGCGGCTCCACTCGTCGTGCGGAACCCCACCGGCGCCCGAACCGGACCGCCGTGGCGCCGTCACCCGGCCTCGGACCGCTCCGGCGCGTCGACGCCGGGCTCCAGGCAGTCGCGCATCGCGCGGTGCCACCGGTTGCCCCGCAGCCCCGGTTCGAGGGCGGTCAGCACCGCCGCGTACTTGCTGAAGCCCACCTCGCGCAGGCCGTGCTCGTGCAGGCGGCGCTCGGTCGCGGTCAGTCCGCCGCGCGTCTTGACCTCCACGAGCACCGCGTCCGGGCGCGTCCTGACGGAGCGTCCGCCGCGGTACCCGACCAGGTCGGTGTCCAGCGTCACCCGCTCCGCGCCGGAGTCGGCGACGAGCGTGGTCCTGCGGTAGTCGGTGACCGCGCTCGGCACCAGGTCCTCCGGCGGCTCCAGCCCGTACCCGCGCAGCGTGCCGTCCACGAACGCGCGGTCCCGCTCGGTCAGCCGGTCGGGCGGCCCCGGAAGTTCGGCGCGCCGCTTGTCGGTGCCGCCGCGGGCCCCCTTGAGCTTGACCTCGCACATCCGGGTGCGGGTGTCGACGTAGGTGCGCACCCGCACCTTGTACCGCAGCCGCCGCCGTTGCCGGTGGTCGTGGAACGTGTCCAGCCCGGGTGTGTCCAGGTAGGTCGACGAGTACAGGAAGGACCCGCGGCCGCCGATGGTCAGCACGCCGTACCGGGACGCCGCCCCCGCGAAGACCGCGTGCACCAGGCGGGTGGGCACGAGGTACGTGCGGCAGGCGCGGGCCACCAGCGCGGCGCGCGCGTTGACCTCCTCCAGCGGCACCGGCCGGAGGTCGCCGAGCCCGTCCAGAGCGGGAGGGAGCGGGCTCACCGGCGCCCCGCCCGGGCCGGAGAGGGGAACACGGCCGTCCACGCGGGCGGCTCCGAGGGCGCGCCGTCGGTACGCGGGACGCTGAAGCGGACGTCGACCACCATGAGGTCGCGCACGTAGTCGGTCTCGGTGACGTCCACCCGGCGCACCCGACCGCGCAGCCGGGCCTCCAGGTCCTGGCGCAGCGACACCGGGTCCTCGTGCACCACGTCCAGCGTGACGACGCGGCGCTCCTCCCGGGGCAGCAGCCGCGGACTGTCCGCCACGAACATGACCGTGAGCAGCAGCGCGTTGAGACCGAGCAGCATCCACGGGGAGGCCGCCGCGACCGCGTTGACCAGGCCGAGCGCGATCGCCGTGAAGTAGTAGCCGATCTCGCCCTGGCTGATCGTGTCCGAGCGCAGCCGCAGGATGGACAGCACGCCGAAGAGGCCGAAACCGACCGCCAGACCCACCTCGCGCTGGGTCAGCATCGCGACGATCCCGAAGATGCCGGTGTTCAGCGCGACGTAGGCCAGGAGCAGGTCCCGCCGGCCGTGGCGGCGGAAGTAGAGGACGTAGGCCAGGAGGGTGATCGCGGTCAGGTCGACCGCCAGAGCGAACCAGATCATGGTGACCACTCTGGTGGCCGACCGTGACGGGACGATGAGCGCCGGATGAGGGAACGTTCATCCGGCGCCCATCGGTGCCGGTGCCGATCCCGTCACCGGAGCAGCCGGTACCCCATGCCCCGGACGGTCACGATCCGTTCCGTGCCCACCTTGCGCCGCAGCGCCCGCACGAACACGTCCACCACGTTCGACCCGGGGTCGTGGTCGTAGCCCCACACGTGCGACAGCATCTGCTGCCGGGACAGCACCTGGTCGGGGTGGCGCATGAGCAGCTCCAGCAGCGCGAACTCCCGTCCGGTGAGGTCGGTCGCGGTGCCGTCCACGTCCACCCTGCGCGTGCGCAGGTCCAACACGAGCCCGCCCGCGCGCAGCACCGTCGTCTCCGCGGGCCGCTCCGAACGCAGCCGCAGCCGCACCCGGGCCAGCAGTTCCTCGAAGCTGAACGGCTTGGTGACGTAGTCGTCGGCGCCGATCTCCAACCCCGTCACCGTGTCGCGCACGGTGTCGCGCGCGGTGAGGATGACCACGGGGATGTCCACGCCCAGGGAGCGCACCCGCCGCAGCACGTCGAACCCGTCCGCGTCCGGCAGCCCCAGGTCGAGGAGCATGAGGTCGAACCCGCCGGTGACCGCGTAGTCGACGGCCTCCGACCCGGTGCCGACGACGGTCGTCGCGAACCCGCTCGCGGACAGGCCCTTGCGGACGAAGGAGGCGATCCGCTCCTCGTCCTCGACGATCAGGACACGACTCACACGTGCTCCCTTCCGAGGGGGATGACGAGGGTGAAGGTGGATCCGGCGCCGGGTGCCGAACGCAGGTCCACGCGGCCGTGGTGCGCCTCGGCGATGGCGCGGACGATGGCGAGCCCCAACCCGGATCCCCGGTCGGCGCGGGCGGAGCCGCCGCGCGCGAACCGCTCGAAGATCCGGCCGTGCTCCTCGGGCGGGATGCCCGGCCCGTGGTCGCTCACCCAGAACAGCACGTCGGGGCCGCTGACGGAGGAGCCGACACGGAGGGTGGCGCCCGGTCCGGTGTGCCGGACGGCGTTGGCGGCCAGCTGCACGACCGCCTGCGTGACCCGCTGCGGGTCGAGCGCGGCCGTCCCCTCCGCCACGGACTCCAGCCGCCAGTCCCGGTCGCCGAGCTGCCGGGCCTTGGCGTCGATGTCGCTGGTCAGCTCGGCCAGCGACACCTCCTCCGCGCGGAGGAAGTCGGGCCGCTGGACCTTGGCGAGCAGCAGCAGCTCCTCCACGATGCGCGCCATCCGGTCGAGTTCGTCGGTGACCAGGCGGACCACCTCGCGCCGCTCCCCGGGGTCGTCGCCCATGAGCTCCAGGTGCCCGCGCACGATGGTGATGGGGGTGCGCAGTTCGTGCCCGGCGTCGTCGAGGAAGCGGCGCTGGTCGAGGAAGGCGCCCTCCAGGCGGTCGAGCATGTGGTTGAACTGCTCGGCCAGGGCGGCGATGTCGTCCCGGCCGGACACCTCGATGCGGCGGGTGAGGTCCTCCTCGGTGATCTCCGCCGCGGCCTGGCGCACCAGGCGCACGGGGGTGAGGATGCTCCCGGCCACCCACCAGGCGGCCGTGCTCGCCGCGAGCAGGCCGACCAGGCTGACCAGCGCGACCGTGCGCGTGGTGTCGGCGATCTCCGCGGCGCCGCGCTCGGTGAAGTACCCGGTGACGAACCAGCCCTCGGCCCCGTCCCTCCCGGCCGGGGGAGGACGTGGATCTTCTCCCACTCCATGGGTCCGGCCGGGGTGTCCAGGGTTCCGCGCGCGTGGGGGGAGTCGAGGACCTCGGCGACCAGCGCGGGGTCGGCCGACACGTCGAAGGGCGGTTCCTGGCCCTGGCGGATCCGTCCGGAGTCCGTCGCCACCCAGCCGAAGAGGATCTCGGCCTCGTCGGGGTACTGCCGTTCCAGGTGGACGCGGATGAGGGCGGACACGTCGGTGAAGGGCTCACCGGTGGTCGGGTCGACCCCCACGGCGGCGAACTCGCGGAACTCGGCGGTCTCCTGGGTCAGCGCGCGGTCGACACCCGCGTCGGCGCTCGCGGTGAGCGCGCTCCACGTGACGGTGGTGACCAGGACCAGGACCGCCGCCATCAGGGTGACCACCCACGCCACGATCAGCAGCCGGGCGGGGACGCGGCGGCGCTGGGGGACGTCGGGGAGGGGGCCGCGCAGGACGAGGGTGCGCGAGGGGTCGTCGGAGGCGGGACCGGACGGGTGGTCCGGGGCCTCGTCCGAGGGGGACGCGTCGGAGCGTGCGTCAGTCGTCATCGTCGCCCCAGTCGTCCGCGTCGTCGTCTCCGTGGCAGTCGTCATCGTCGTCGCAGGTGTACGGCGGTGGGGGCGCGGACGACGGATCCGGTGACGGGGAGGCGGTGGACCCGTCCCCGTCGGTGACGGGAGGGGGAGGGGCGACGACGTCGTCGTCGGCGGAGGGGTTGGCGGCGCCCTCCGGGGACTCGCCGACCACGACCTCCTCCGGCGGGCGCGTCCGCGTCCCGGGGGCGGACGACGCCCACGCGAACACGGCGCCCACGACCAGGACGGCCGCCAGCACCGCGCTCGCCAGCAGCAGTAGTGGTGATCTCATAGGGCCTGAGCATGCCCGATTCCGGAGAGTGCCCAGATGAAACCAGTATGAGGGAATCTTCATCCTCGGCGGGGAACGCGTGACGCGTCAGGCGTGGGCGCGCCCCCTCGGAGGAACCCGAGGGGGCGCCGTGCCGCGTCCCGGGGTCAGACGAGGGAGGCCGGTGTCCGCAGGGTTCGCGGGGTGCGTCCCGCCAGGACGGCCGTCGCCAGCGCGACGACGGCCATGAGGACCCACACCCCCTGGTACGCGCCCAGGGAGGGCGTGTCCGTTCCGCCGATGACGAAGCCGGCGAGCACGGCGGCGAAGACCGCGCCGCCGACGCTGCCGCCCAGCGTCTTGACGTTGTTGTACACCGCGGTGGCGCTTCCCGAACGGTCGGCGGGGCTGGCCTCCACGATCAGGGTCGGCAGCGCGCCGAGCGCGAGACCGAACCCGAGCCCCGCCACGGCGAGGGAGCCCAGGAAGGCCGGGAGCGTGTGCCAGAACAGGACGAAACCGACAGAACCGGCGGCCATCAGGGTGAACGCGAGGAAGACCGCGCGGCGGTAGCCGACGCGGGAGCCCAGGGGCGCGACGGTGCTCGCGCCCGCGAACGCCGTCACGCTCGGCAGCGTGACGCACAGGCCGATGTTCAGGACGCTCAGCCCGAACCCGTACCCGGCGGCCTCGGGCGAGGTGGCCAGGTACACGACGAGGACGCTCTGTCCGCCGAGCAGGAGCAGGCCGAGGGTGAACCCCGCCGCGTACTGCGGGGCGACGACGGGGGCGACCACCGCGCGGACGTCCACCAGCGGGTCGTCGGCGCGCAGCTCCACCCGGACCCACCAGACGACGAGCACCGCCGCCAGGGCGAAGCCGCCCCAGACCATCGGCGATCCCCACCCCCAGCTCTCGGCCTGGGAGATCGTGCCCAGCAGTGTGACCAGCGCGAGTCCGATCAGGGCGCCGCCGACCCAGTCCATCCGGCCGGAGGCGCGGGTGCGGGCCTCCGGAATCCCCACATAGGACAGCGCGAGGCAGCCCACCGCGACGGCGGCCAGCAGGCCCAGGGTGATCCGCACGTCGCCGACCACGGTCTGGACGACTCCGACCAGGAGGCTGCCGAGCATTCCGCCGAGGGTGAGCGACCCCACGAGCAGTCCGATGGCGCGTCGGGCTCGTTCGGGGTCCAGCCGGTCGCGGACCAGGCCGATCTCCAGGGGCAGCAGTGCCGCGAGCGGCCCCAGCAGCGCCCGGCCGACCAACAGGACCGCGAGGTTGGGCGCGAGCGCCACGACGACCGAGCCGGTCGCGACGCACAGCAGGGACACCCGGAGCATGCGCCGGTACCCGTACAGGTCGCCGAGCCGTCCGAACACCGGGACGCTCACCGCGGCCGTCAGGTACTGCACGGCGACGATCCAGTGCAGGTGGGTGCTGGAGACGTCCAGTTCCCCCTGGAGGGAGGGCAGGAGGGGAGCGATGGAGCCCTGGAGGATCCCGCTGGTCAGCTCGAAGAAGACCAGGAGACCCACCACGGCGACGACGCCCCTGGCCATCGCTGGCGGTGCGGCCGGGGCCGCTCCCGGCTCCGCGTCCGGGGACCGGTCGGTCCGTGTCTCGTGCTCACTCATGGTCGGCACCCTTCGGCGTCGTTGGGGGATGGGGATCGGACTCAGGCGGTCCGGGCGAGGCGGCGCGCGGCCAGCTCGGCGAGCAGGGCGGCCTGGGCGGGCAGGACGGAGTCGTCGTAGCGCGCGTCGGGGGAGTGGTTGCCGGGGGCGGTGGCCGGGTCCGCGTCCGGCGGGGTGGCGCCGAGCATGAGCATCACGCCGGGGACCTCGCGCAGGACGAACGAGAAGTCCTCCGACCCGGAGGCCGGGACCGGGGACACGAACCCGCGCTCCTCGCCGAACAGGTCGTGGACGGTCTCCAGCGCGAACGCGGCCTCGGCGTCGTCGTTGACCGTCGGCGGGTACTGGACCTCGTACTCGACGTCGGCCTCCAGCCCGTGGGCGGCGGCGATCCCCCGGACCAGGGCGGGCAGGTTCTCCTGGAGCCGGGCGTGGTTGGCCTCGGAGTAGCAGCGCACGGTGGCCTCGAATTCGGCCTGGTGCGGCAGCACGTTGTTCTGGGTGCCCGCGACGAGCCGCCCGACGGTGACGACGACCGGGTCGAAGATGTCGTAGGTCCGCGTGACGTGGTTCTGGAGCGCGGTGACCATCTCGCACGCCGCCGGGACCGGGTCCCGGCCGGTGTGCGGGGCGGATCCGTGTCCTCCGGCACCGCGCACGGTCACCCTCAGCACGTCGGATCCGCTCATCGCCACGCCCGGTCTGGTGGCGACCACACCCGCCGGGAGCAGGGACGAGGCCACGTGAACGGCGTAGGCGGCGTCGAGGGGCACGCCCGCCGCCTTGAGCACGCCCTCCCCGATCATGAGCGGGGCGCCCCCGTATCCCTCCTCGCCCGGCTGGAACATGAACACGACGTCGCCGTGCAGTTCCTCGCGGACCTGGCACAGCAGCCTGGCGGCCCCGACCAGTCCGGCCACGTGCAGGTCGTGGCCGCAGCCGTGCATCCGGCCGTCGACGGTGGAGGCGTAGGAGACGTCCGCCGTCTCCCGGACGGGGAGGGCGTCCATGTCGCCGCGCAGCAGGACGGCGCCGCCGGGACGGCCGCCCCGCAGCACGGCGGTGACCGAGCTCAGGCCGGTGCCGGTGGTGATCTCCAGTGGGAGGCCCGCCAGGGCGTCCAGGATCCTGCGCTGCGTGCGCGGCAGGTCCAGCCCGAGTTCGGGCTCGCGGTGCAGGGCGCGGCGCAGTTCCACCAGCTCCTCGCGCAGCTCCTCGGCCCGTCGCGTGATCGACTCGGCCATCGACATGACGGAATCCCCCCTGTGGATCGTGTGATCGTTTCCGTCACACTGGAGGTAAGGGGTACGAAGCGGTGTTAAATCACCGGAAAACCGCATCAGGGGACTTCAGATGCTGGAAAAACGCGCGATGGACGACGTGGACCAGGCGCTCGTCCACGCCCTCCAGGTCGCGCCCCGGGCGAGCTGGGCCCGGGTCGGAGCGGTCCTGGGACTGGACGCGGCGACGGTCGCGCGCCGCTGGCAGCGGCTCCACGAGAACGGCGCGGCGTGGGTGACCTGCGGTCCGGGCACCGGACTGTCCGGCTCCGGGTGTCTGGCGTTCGTGGAGGTCGACTGCGCCAGCGGCGACCTGATGGCGGTGGCCCGGGGCTTCGCCAAGCTGCCGCACGTCTCGGCGGTCGAGCACGTCACCGGTGACCGGGACCTGGTGCTCACCGTCATGGCCGAGGACGTCGGCGCGTTGTCCCGATGGGTCGTGGGGTCGCTGGACACGATGCGCGGCGTGCGGTCCAGCCGCACCCATCTCGCCGGGACGGTGTTCACCGAGGGCAGCCGGTGGCGGTTCCGGGCACTGACGCCGCGACAGGTGGAGAGTCTGGCCGAGGAGGCGCCGGAGCCGAGGCCCACCCGGTCGCCGGACGCGCTCGACCGGCGGTTGATCGTGGCGCTGACCGAGGACGGACGGGCCTCCTACACGGCGCTCGCCGAACTGTGCGACAGCACGCCCGACACCGTGCGCCGCAGGGTGCGCCACCTGTTCGCCGCCCGGATGGTGCAGGCCCGCTGCGAGGTCGCCCGCCCGCTCTCGGAGTGGCCGGTCGCCGTCATCGTCTGGGCCCGGGTGCCGCCCGACCAGGTCGCCGAGGCCGCGCGGAGTGTCACCGGCATGCGCGAGGTGCGCCTGTGCGCGGGAGTGACCGGACGGCACAACCTGCTGGTCATCGCGTGGAGCCGGTCCGTGGAGGACGCCCAGCGCTTCGAGGCCGACCTCGTGCGGACCGCGCCCACCATCGTCGTCGGCGACCGCGCCGTCGCCCTGTGGACGATGAAGCTCAGCGGTCAGCTGCTCGACCACCGGGGCTATCGGACGGGCGCCGTCCCCATCGACGCGTGGGACGTCCCGACCGGGCCGCTCACCGAGTGAGCCCGGACGGGGAGGGAAGAGGGGGCGGCGCCGTGACAGCGCCGCCCCCTTCGCGCGGATCATCCGGGTGGGTGGCCGAGTGAGGGTGGGTCACCCGGGGCCGGACTGACCGCCGGAGTCCCGTCGGGTCAGTTCTTCCCGACCGTCCTGCCGATGTGCTCCAGGTCCTCCTGGTTCCAGCACTCGACCCCGGTGATGTCGGGCATGCTGTCCTTGGCGAAGACCGGGTCCGTGCCCTGGCGGCGCTGCCGGACGAAGTCGTCGAGCAGTCGGAACGCGGTCGGCGCGAGGAACGCCAGCGCGGCGAGGTTGACCAGGGCCATGAGGCCCATGGTCGTGTCGGCCAGGCTCCAGACCAGGCCGCCGGAGCCGATCGCGCCGAGGAAGGTCACCACCACGACCAGGAGTCGGAATCCGATCATCACCGAGGGGTTTCGCGTCAGGTAGGCGACGTTCGAGACACCGTAGAAGGTGTTGCCGAGCACCGAGGTGAAGGCCACCAGCAGGATGATCAGCGTGAGCAGGTGCAGCGCCCACGGACCCAGGTTGGCCTCCAGCGCGTTCTGCGTCAGCGTCGGACCGGCCTCCTCGGTGTAGGTCGGGTCGGACAGCAGGATGATGAAGGCCGTGGTGGAGCAGACGATGAGGGTGTCGAAGTAGACGCCCAGCGTCTGTACCAGGCCCTGCTTGACCGGGTGGCTGACCGCGGCGCTGGCGGCGGCGTTGGGAGCCGAGCCCAGACCCGCCTCGTTGGAGAACATGCCGCGCCGCATACCCTGCACGATCGCCGTGCCGATGCCGCCCGCGGCGATCTCCCGGAGCCCGAAGGCGTGCATGACGATGTCGGCGATCACGGCGGGGATCTGACCGATGTTCATCACGACGACGACCAGTCCCATGAGGATGTAGAGCGTCGCCATGAACGGCACCAGAGTCGTCGCGGCCCCGGCGATCCGTCGGGCGCCGCCGAAGATGATCACACCGGCGG
>NZ_ANBC01000394.1 GCF_000341125.1 Nocardiopsis lucentensis DSM 44048
GAGATGGTGTTGCTCTGCACGCTGTTGAAGACGAGGCTGAAGGTCACCGTGATGATGACGGCGAAGAGCACGCCCATCCACCGGGCGCCGAGTCCGCGCTCCATGTAGTACGCGGGACCGCCCTGGTAACCCTCCTTCCCGCCGACCTTGTAGAGCTGGGCGAGGGTGGACTCCACGAAGCTCGCCGCTCCGACGACCAGCGCCATGGCCCACATCCAGAAGACCGCGCCGGGGCCGCCGAGCGCGATCGCGGTGGCCACGCCGGCGATGTTGCCCGTGCCGATGCGGGCGGCGGCGGAGACGGCGAAGGCCTGGAAGGCCGAGATCGGTTTGCCGCCGTCGGCGGCCCGGCCCGGGTCACCCCGCATCGCCCGGAACATCTCCGGGAGCAGGCGGAACTGTACGCCCTTGGAGCGCACCGTGAAGTACAGGCTCAGGAGGAGGAGGGCGGGGATGAGCAGATAGGCCCAGAACACGTCGTTGAACGTGCCGATGCCGGCACTGATGGCTTCCACAGGGGAGGTCCCTTCGTCGTCGGCGGAGACGGCGTTGTCTCGCTCCGCGACCGGTTCGTGTCCGCGGGGGGCAGGGCGGATGTTCGTGCTTGTGGGGCTTGTTCCGTTGGCGTTCGAACACGGAAGGTGACAACGCGGCCGAGGTCGTCGCCGGTTGGAGCACCCGGGCCGCCATGGGTGGTGCGGGCCCCGACCAGATAAAGGGAAAAACGCCCGCTATGCAAGATAGGTCACTTCCGAACACGATTCGGAAAGTGCGCCCTCACGCGGGCCGCCGCAGGGGTCGCAACCCCTGGTTCGGGGGGTGGGTGAAGCAGGGGGAAACCTTTGGAGAACCCCTGGAGAGAAGGGGTTTTTCGGGGCGTTGATCCGTTCTCGGGGGGTCCGGGTGGTGCTCGGGCGCTGCTCCTACCTGGACTCTTCCGCATGCCGGATTGGAAGGAGTCCTTGTGGTGCACCTCACGGGTAAAGTCTCCGAATCAGACTCGGGAACGGCTGGAGTGTGGCGTCGGACACGCGCGAATTGTCCTTGTTATATAAATGTGACATGTTGCGTCCGTGTTAACTCATTCGCTACGGTTCACACCGTGGTACAACTTCGTATAGCTCTGGCACAGATCAACCCCGTTGTGGGTGATTTGGATCGAAATTGCGACAGCGTCGTCGCTCACGCTCGCCAGGCGAGCGACGCTGGAGCCCATCTCGTGGTGTTCCCCGAGATGGTCGTGACGGGATACTCGGTCGAGGATCTCGCCCTGCGGGACGGTTTCGTCTCCGCGTCCACCAAGGCCACCCACCGACTCGCCGAACGCCTCTCCGCGGAGGGGCTGGGCCATCTCCCGACGGTCGTCGGCTTCCTGAACCGCAAAGAGGGGGCCGGGGTTCGCTTCGGCCAGCCCTCGGGCGCCCCGCAGAACTCCCTCGCGGTCCTGCACCGGGGCCGGGTTCAGCTCGTGTCGGCCAAACACCACCTGCCCAACTACGGGGTGTTCGACGAGTTCCGCTACTTCGTCCCCGGGGACACGCTCCCCGTGCTGCGGCTGCACGGCGTCGACATCGCCTTCGCCATCTGCGAGGACCTGTGGCAGGACGGCGGCCCCGTCGCCGCCGCGGCCGAGGCCCGCGCCGGAATGCTGATCACGTTGAACGGCTCCCCGTACGAGCGGGACAAGGACGACGTGCGGCTCGGACTCTGCCAACGGCGGGCGCGCGAGATCGGTGCCGCCATCGGCTACGTCAACATGACCGGCGGCCAGGACGACCTGGTCTTCGAGGGCGACTCCCTCATCGTCGACGCCGACGGGGAGCTGGTCGCCCGGGCCGCGCAGTTCGAGGACGAGCTGCTGGTCACCGACGTTCCCCTGCCGCGGGCGGAGTCCCCGGACGACGAGCCGGCG
>NZ_ANBC01000395.1 GCF_000341125.1 Nocardiopsis lucentensis DSM 44048
GAGCAGCCGGCCGCTCCCTACGAGTCGCGTTCGCCGGTCCTGACCCCGCGCAAGGATCCGCTCAACGACCTCGGCGAGGTCTACACGGCGCTCGTCACCGGAGTTCGCGACCACGTCCGCAAGAACGGCTTCGCCTCGGTCCTGGTGGGCGTCTCCGGCGGCGCCGACTCCGCGCTGACCGCCACGATCGCCGCCGACGCGGTGGGGGCGGCGAACGTGCACGCCGTCGTCTCCCCCGGGCGGGGCTCCGACGCCGAGGCCCTGGAGCGGGCCGAGGAGCTGATCAAACGGCAGGACCTGATCCGGCGCCTCTACCCGACCGACGGGCTGCTCGACGCACTGGAGTCGGCCTTCGCCGCCGACGACGGAGCGAAGGGAGCGCTTCTCGACCAGGCGCGGAGCGCCCTCCTCACGGCCCTGTCCCGCCAGGAGGGGCACCTGGTCCTGGCGACCGGGAACAAGACCGAGCTGGCGACCGGGGCGTGCGCCCACTACGGCGACGCCGTGGGGGCCTACGCGCCGCTCAAGGACTGCTGGAAGACACTGGTCTGGGAGCTCGCCCGCTGGCGCAACGCCCAGAGCATCGGGGCGGACGGCGCACCGCCGCCCATCCCGGAGTCCTCCCTGGAGCGGCGACCGGTCAGCGGGTGGGCGGCCATCGAGCCGGCCCCCGAGCGCCCGAGCTACGAGGTGCTCGACGGGCTGCTGGACGCCTACATCGGCACCGACCAGGGCGTCGCGGCGCTGGCGGCCGCCGGTTTCGCCCCCGACCTGGTACGGCACGTCGTCCGACTGGTCGACCGAGCCGAGCACAAACGCCGCCAGTACCCGCCCGGCCCCAAGATCACCCGGCGCAACCTGGGCCGGGACCGGCGGG
>NZ_ANBC01000396.1 GCF_000341125.1 Nocardiopsis lucentensis DSM 44048
CGGCGGACACCGTCGGTGCCGTGGTGCGGGGCGCGGGGGCGCCCCGCACCACGGGTGCGGATCAGATGCCGAACGGCGCGGATGACCGCGGAACCCTCCCCGTCACTCCTGCCCGGACACGACACGGGCCACGGTGGCGGAGTCCGGACCGGTGTCCTGGGGAACGGTGAGCAACCGGATGCCGTGGGCGGCCAGCAGGGCGCTCACCAGCGCGACCGCGCCGCCCGCCCAGCCGCCGGCGTAGGACTCGCTCATGAACGCCACCCCGACCACGGAGGCCGCGACCGGGTTGGTCAGGGTGGTGATCCCCAGCGGCGCCCCGAGGTCCATGCCCTGGTAGGCGGCCTGTGCGAGGAGGAGGCCGAGGACCGCGATCACCGGAGTGGCCAGCGTGGCGGGGGGCGCC
>NZ_ANBC01000397.1 GCF_000341125.1 Nocardiopsis lucentensis DSM 44048
GAAGACGGAGACCGACGTCTTGACCGTGGCGGAGGAGACCCCGAAGGCCACCCCCGCGGCACCGGACAGCAGGTAGCTGCGCCACGCGGCCGACGGAACCCGGCCCGCGCCCCATGCCGTGACCAGTAGGAGCACGGTCGTGCCGACCCCGACGAGCACGGAGTCGGGCCGGTCGAGGACACCCCCCTGACCGCTGGTGACCGACACCGCGAGCAGGGCCCCGAGCGCCACCACGGTGAACGCCGCGCCGCGCCACTCCGTGCGGCTCACGCGCCGCCCGCCGAGCCGGGCCGACCACGGGATACCGAACACCAGGACCAGCACTCCCAGCGGCTGGATCACCGTGAGCGGGGCGAAGCTGACCGCCGCGACCTGGAACCCCGCGCGGCCCCCGTTGAACGCCAGCGACACCCACCACAGGGGGTGTCGTAGCAGGTCGGCCACTTGGCGGCGGTCGGTGAGCGGGGCGGTCACGCGCACGGCGAGCCGCCGCTGCGCCACCGCGGCCGCCGTGTAGGCCGCGCACGACAGGACGGCGAACGCGATCCCCACCCATATACCCATGCCCGCCATCATCCCGTCCTCCTCGTGGACGGACGCGGCGGGGGTCTCTCGGTGTACGGACCACGGAGGTTGGCGGTCGTGGCGGTTGGATGCGCGGTGGCGTCCGGTCCGATCGCCGGAGGCGTGGCGGCTGAGCCTGTCCGTGCGCGCGCACGGACCGACCAGGAGGGGCGCCGGCCGCGAGGGCGTTACGCGGCCACGGGGCTGGCGAGTGTGCACGGAGGTGTGCGTCAACGGGCCCTGTCACCTGTGAGGGGCCGGATCGGCCCTGGCAAGGCTTACTGCCGTTCGAGGCGGACAGAAACAACATGTTGATGATAAAAATCGACATAGTGTATAGTTTTGGGTGGGGAGTAGTCCGGCTCCTCGCGAGTCCGATCCGGAGGAACAGTGCGGAAGCAGAACTGGCTCATCACCGGCGTCAGCTCGGGTCTGGGACGTGCCTTCGCCGAGGCTGCCCTGGCAGCCGGGCACACCGTCGTCGGCACGGTCCGTTCCGAAGGGGACCTGCGGGCCTTCGAGGAGCTCGAGCCCGGGCATGCACACGGCCGCATTCTGGATGTGACGGACGATGACGCCGTCTCGCATGTGGTCGCGGATGCGGAGCGAGGCGTCGGCCCCCTGGACGTCGTCGTCGCCAACGCAGGCTACGGCCTGGAAGGCACCTTCGAGGAGACCCCGCTGTCCGAGGTTCGACGGCAGTTCGACGTCAACGTGTTCGGGGCAGTGGCCACCCTGCAGGCGGCGCTGCCCCACATGCGCCGACGCCGCCGCGGGCACCTGATGGCCGTCACCTCCATGGGCGGGCTCATGGCAGTGCCCGGCATGTCCGCCTACTGCGGCAGCAAATTCGCCCTCGAAGGCATTCTTGAGGCCCTGGGCAAGGAGGTCGCACAGTTCGGGATCCAGGTGACGGCAATCGAGCCCGGTTCCTTCCGCACCGACTGGGCTGGCCGGTCCATGACACGCGCCACGCGGACCGTCAACGACTACGACGAGCTGTTCACCCCCATCCGTGAAGCGCGGCGGAAGGCCAGCGGGAACCAGCTGGGCGATCCGGCCAAGGCCGGAGAAGCCGTCGTGCACATCACGTCAGTCGACCAGCCGCCGGCCCACCTCGTCCTGGGCTCGGACGCGCTGCGCCTGGTCACCGCCGCGCGCACGGCCGTGGACGAGGACATCCGCGCGTGGGAGACGCTCTCCCGTACGACCGACTTCGCCGAGGGGGCCCAGCTCTGATGCCCGGCCACCACTCCGCGCGGAGCCGGCGCCCCACCGAACGCAAGGGCGATGTCCGGGAGCGGGCCATCCTGGACACCTGTGAAGCCCTGCTGGCGCAGAAGGGCTACGACGCCATGACCGTTGGCGACATCGCCCAGGGCGCCGGCATCACACGCGGCGCCCTGTACTTCTACTTCGGCTCCAAACAGGAGGTGGTCACGGCGCTCGTGGCCCGAACCGTTGAGCACCTGTGGGAGCGGTCCAGGGTCACCGCGCAGGCCGACGAGCCCCGCCAGGCCATCACGGCAGCGATGCGGCGCACGGTCGAGCTGTGGAACGAGCACGGCCTGGTCATGCGCACAGCGATCGACCTGTCGTTGACCGTGCCAGAGATCGGTGAGCTGTGGAACCACACCGCCGACCTGTTCATCACGGCCATCACCACAGTCCTGGAACGGGCCGGCGTCCAGCCGGGCAGCGAACCAGACCAGGCCTCAGCAATGGCACGCGCCCTGTGCTGGATGATCGAGCGAACCTTCTACCACGCCTCGCAGGAGTCGCGTGAGACGTTGCAGGAGGCATCCGCGACCTGCGAACACATTTGGCTGACCACCGCTGGCCTGACCTCCTGAGACATCTGTCACGGACCGTGGGCCGTACAGCCGAACCCCTCGGCCCCGAGTCCCGCCGTCCGTGCACTCCACCAGTGTCACCGGTGAGAGGACTGCGAGACGCGGCACTCACCTCCAGTCCGGTCACCAGCAGATGACGTCCACAGCCCACACCAACCCGGCGAACCCTTGCGGTCACACCACTAGTCCGCGCTGGGGACCGCGCCCCGGTACAGCTCGGCCACCACGTGCTCGATGTCGGGCTCGCGCAGGGTCAGGTCGGCGACGTCGTGCCGCCGGGTGATCTCCGCGATCACCGGTGCCGGGTTGTCCGCCAGCTCCAGCCACTGGCGGGGGGGCCCCCNCCGGGACCTCGATCGGCGCGGCCGGGGCCGCCAGGTCCACCACCAGGACACGGGGCGTGGGCACGCTCTCGCGCAGCCCGGCCAGGTCGCCGTCGTAGGCCAGGCTGCCCCGGTCGATCACCACGACCCGCTGGCACAGCCGCTCGACGTCCCCGAGGTCGTGCGTGGTGAGCAGGATCGTCGTCCCCTCCTCCGCGTTGAGCCGGAGCAGGAACTCGCGGATGGCCGTCTTGCTCACCACGTCCAGGCCGATGGTCGGCTCGTCCAGGACCAGCAGCCGGGGGCCGTGCAGGAGGGCGGCGGTCAGGTCCCCGCGCATGCGCTGACCGAGGCTGAGCTGGCGGACCGGTGTGGACAGGAACGGGCCCAGGTCCAGCAGGTCGGTCAGTTCGGCGAGGCGGCGCGCGTGGTCGGCGGCCGGGATCCGGTACATGTGGCGGGTCAGTTCCAGGCTGTCCCGGAGCGGGAGGTCCCACCACAGGGTGGTGCGCTGGCCGAACACGACGCCGATGCGGGCGGCCAGGCGGGTGCGCTCGCGGGACGGTTCGAGGCCGGTGACCCGGACCCTTCCCGCGGTCGGGGTGAGGATGCCGGTCAGCATCTTCATCGTCGAACTCTTGCCCGCGCCGTTGGGGCCGAGGTAGCCGACGATCTCACCCGTCCGGACGGTGAGGGTCACGTCGCGCACGGCGCTGACCGTGCGCCTCCTCCGGCGCAGGAGGGGGCCCTCGTGGAGGGTGAAGTCCCGGCCCAGCCCGACGGTCTCGATGATGGGCTGGTCGTCGTGGCTGGAGGTCATGGGTCAACTCCCGGTGGATCGGTAGCGGCGCAGGCCGGAGCGCCAGCAGAGGGCGGCGACGGCGCACAGGAGGAGTGCGACGAGGGGAGGGGCGAGTCGGAGCGCGTCGGGCAGCCCGGTCGGATCGGGGCGGCCGAGCAGGAACAGGGCGGGCTGCCAGCTGACGAAGGCCAGCGGGAACACGAAGGTCGCGGAGCGCACGACCTCCCGGCCGTAGACGGCGAGCGGGTACTCGGTCAACGCCTGTCCGCCATAGGTGAGTGAGTTGGCCGCCGCACGCGCGTCGGTGACGAGGAACTGGACGCATGAACTCGCGGTCCACACGGCACAGCAGATGACGACCGAGGAGACCAGCAGCACCGGCAGCATGAGGACGCGCGCGGGCGTCCAGTCGACGTCGCACCAGACGAGGGCGAGGACGAGCACCGCGGCGGAGGGAATGATCCTGCCCAGGCGCCGCGGGGTGAACTGGTCGGTGGCCAGCAGGACGAGCGGTGGGACCGGGCGGGTCAGCATCGTGTCGAAGGCCCCGGTCCGGATGTGCTGGCCCAGCCGCTCCACCGACCCCATGAGCATGTCGGCGCACCCGAAGGCCGTCGCGGACAGCCCGTAGACGAGCAGCCCCTCGGCGACGCCGAATCCGGCGAGTTCGCCCGCGTGGCCGAACACGATCACGACGGCGGCCATCTCGGAGAGCGCGCCCAGGGAGACGAAGACGGTGAGCAGGACCAGGGAGGCCGGGTACTGGGACAGGGCACGGCACCACGTCCACGCGAGCCGGACGTAGATCCGCGGCGGCCACAGCACGCGGGTTCGGATCGGTTCAACCACCCTGGACCACCACCCTGCGCGTCGCGCGGGACGTCAGCAGGGCGCCGAGCGCCAGCAGCACCGCCGCCCACAGGGCCTGGAGGGCCAGCCCGCCGGCCGCGGTTCCGCCCGGCAGCGACTCCTTGCCGAGCAGGACCTCGGCCGGGACCTGGACCATCGACGCCCACGGCAGCAGCCGCAGCACGTCCGCCAGAGCGGGCGGGAAGAGGGTGAGCGGCAACAGCATCCCGGCGGCCACCGGACCCAGAAGTCCCGCCACCGCCCACACGCCCCGGGTGTCGGTGAGCCAGAATCCCGCCAGCGCGTACAGGTAGCGCAGTCCGAACGCCACCACGGCGGCCAGGACGAAGGACGTGAGGACGGCGACCCAGCGCCCGGGATCGTCCGGGAGCCTGAGGTCGAACAGCAGTGCCCCGACGGCGAACGTGGGAACGGAGCGGAAGACCAGCTGGAAGGCGGCCCGGCCGAGGTCGTCCGCCATCCACCAGGACTGGAGGGGCACAGGGCGGAGGAGGTCGGTGGCCACGGCCCCGTCCCGGATCCGTTCCTCCAGGTCGAGGGGCGGACCCATGACGGCGGCCACCCCGAGCAGCGCCTGTGCGACGAACACCTGCGTGACCGCGTCGCGGGCGTCGTAACCGTTGATCTCGGGGCGCGCGTCGAACAGGGCGAGGAGCACCATCGCGTTGATGACGCCGAAGACGGAATTGGTGAGCACGTGCGCGAGCGTGGCGGCACGATAGGTGGAGTAGCGGCGCAGCCCTCGGGCGAACACCGCGTGGTGGACACGCATGGGTGTGGCTCCCTGGCGGATCGAGACCGTGCTGGGGGTTCGTCCGGTCTCGGGGCCGGGGCTGAGCCGACGGGCGAGTCCGGATTCGGCACGTCCCTGATCTCGCACAGGTCCGGGTCGCCGCGAGTGAGCGACAGTAACACGACGCGAGCGGCGGGGCGAGGGGTTTTCGTGAATCCCGTTTCGCGGCCGGGCGGCGCGCCGTCGGACGCCCCCGGTCACACGCGGGGGAGTCGGCCTGGGTAGCCTCCGACTGCTGAGCGGACACGGGAGGGAACAGCTGTGACGTCGACGACCACGGAGACGACCGGAGACGACCGGAAGGTCGTGGTGCTGACGGGAGCCGGGTCGGGGCTGGGCCGCAGCATGGCGCGGCGGCTGCTGGCCGACGGGCACGCCGTGGTCCTCGCGGGCCGCAGGCGCGCGCCGCTGGAGGAGACGGCGGACGGCCGGCCGGACGCGGTGGTCGTCGAGACCGACGTGACCTCCGCCGACTCTGTGCGCGGACTGTTCGACGTGGTCCGCGAGCGGTTCGGCCGGGTCGACGTGCTCATCAACAACGCGGGGGTCTTCGGCCCACGGGCGTCGGTGGACGGGATCGGGGACGAGGACTGGGAGCGGACGCTGGCCACCAACGTGACCGGTTCGGTGTACTGCGCCAGGGAGGCGGTCCGCCTGATGAAGGAGCAGTCGCCGAGCGGTGGCCGCGTCATCAACAACGGGTCGGTGTCGGCGTACCTGCCGCGTCCGCTGAGCGTCGCCTACACCGTCACCAAGCACGCGATCACGGGGCTGACCGCTGCGATGAACCTCGATCTGCGGGCGCACGGGATCCCCTGCACGCAGATCGACGTGGGCAACGCGGCGACGCCCATGGTGGCCGACTTCGGCGTGGAGGCGCTGCAGGCGGACGGGTCCACGCGCGCCGAGCCGACGATCGACCCGGCGCACGTGGCCGACATGGTGGCCCACATCGTCTCCCTGCCGTTGGACGTGTCCGTCCCCCGGGTGACGGTGATGGCGAGGGAGATGCCGTTCGCCGGTCGGGGCTAGGCTGTGCTTTCTCCGGTCCTTCGCCGCGCCTCGGCCCGCCCGTCACCCTCCACCACCCTCAACGGACGCCTGCGGCGCAGCCCCGTCCATCAGCACCCTGCCGGCGCCCGAACGGTGCGGGTCGCGGGCGCCGCGGGCGTACCCCCAGGCGATCAGGCCGATGACGAGGAGCGCGAAGAAGGCGTTGCTGCCGTACTTGAGCAGCGGCGCGACCGGCTCGCCCAGGGGTTGGACCGCGAACGAGGTCAGTCCGTTGAGGACGAGCGGAGCCCCGGCGACCAGGACGACGTGCCGCCCTGACCAGCCCTCGCGCCGCGACCACGCCCAGATGAGCGCGCCCAGTCCGGCGAGCGCCCCCAGTTCGGCCGCGATGCCCGGCCAGGTCGGAGGGAGGAACCACGAGGTCCCCAACGCGACGAGCAGGGTGAGGCCGCCCACCAGCCAGGGGGCCGGGGCCCCGCAGGGGGACGCGGCGGTGCCGTCCGCGCGGCGGCGCGGCAGGGCCAGCGCGACCAGGACCAGGAGCGCCGTGGCGGTCGCCGCACCGCCGATCTGTCCGGGGGAGGCGACGAAGCCCTCGGTGGCCAGGTGGTCGTCGAAGACGAGGTAGGCCGCCGCGAGGTAGAGCAGCGCCACGACCGAGGTGCCGAACCAGCCCAGCCACGGGCGGCGGGCGAGTTCGCGCGGGGCGAGGGCCTCGACCAGGGCGATGGGCGCGGTGAAGGACCAGACGGTGTGCCCCAGTAGGAAAGTGAGGCCCATGTCGGCGCTCACCCCGATCCCCTCGATGAGCGTGGGGTCGCGCATGTCGTCCCAGTAGTCGATGTTCCGGTAGTCGGGGTTGAACAGGCTCTGGTCGACCAGTCCGGCCTGGACGATCCCGAACGCCAGCGCGAGCAGCAGGATCGTCGGCCAGCCGCGGCCGGTCCGGCGGGCGGTCTCCCGGATGAGGAGTGCGACGGCGCCGTACAGGGGCGCGAGGACGAGCAGCCCGCCGAGGAGCACGAGCGGCCGTCCCACGTTGGAGTCGTAGCCGATGAGGTACTCGGCGCAGACCGGGGACAGCATGAGCAGACCGATCACCGGGGGCAGGCGGCGGTGGAGACGGGGGCGGGGACGTGCGGTGACCCGTGTCGTGGACATGCCACGGACATTAGCAGAGTGATCACTCTATTAATGGCGGCGGCGGGCCCGCGGGTGCCGGGCGGCGCCGATATGCTGCGCAGGATGCGTACCGTCAACCCCGAACAGCACGCCCGCAAGCGGGCCGCCATCCTCGCCGCCGCGGCCCGGGAGTTCGCCGAGAAGGGCGTCGACGGCACCTCCACCGCGAGCATCTGCCGCCGCGCGGGGATCGGCTCCGGCACGCTGTTCCACTACTTCCCGACCAAGCGCGAGATCTTCCACGCGCTCTTCGCCGACGACCTGGAGCACAACGCCCGGGCGAGGGAGGTCGCCCTGGCCGCCGACGACCCCCGCGCGGGGCTCGACGGGTTGGTCGACCACCTCGTCGCCGACGCCGGCGACCCGCTCGTCCCGGGACTGATGGCCGCCGCCCTGTTCCAGGTCAACCGGGACGCGGAGTTCGCTCGCCTACTCGGCGGGGACGAGGAGCGCACGGTCGAGGCGCTCACCGTCCTGCTGCGCGCGCTCGCCGACGACGGGCGGCCGCCCGTGTTCCCGCCGGAGCGGGCCGCCCGCTGGATCCAGCACCTCGTCGACGCCGTGTTCCTCGCGGCCGGGGACGAGGGCTTCGACGCCGACCGGTCCCGCGCCGAACTGCGCCTGATGGTCGACTGGCTGCTGACCGGCGGCGATCGCACTCCGTGACGCGCCTCACCCTGCGTCGTTACCTGGGATTCACAGAGTGACGACGCTTCGCAACGTCGGGTGGGCACGGTGGGACGCATGGACGATTCCGAAGGCAGCTACGGAACCGACGACCGCACGCGCCCCGGCTTCCTCGGCCGAGAGGCGCTGGACATGGGAGTACTGCTGCTCGCCGCCGGTGCGGCGCACGTGCTGGTGCTCTCCCTCGGACACAGCGACGGCGGTGTCCGCGCCCTCATCACCGTGGGGGCGATCCTGCTCGCCGTCTCGGCCCTGCACCGCTGGCACCGCCACCGCAGCGCGGCGGTCCGCCGGTCGCGCGGCGGGAACGGCCCGAAGGGCGGGTCCTCCTCGCCCCGGACGCCCGAGGCCGGGGACCGGCTGTGGAGTGTTCGCGTCACACTCGCCGACGTCCCGGGCGGGCTCGCCGAACTCACCGCGCGCTTCGCCGCGCTCGGGGTCGACATAAGGCTCATGCAGGTCCACCCCGACGGCGCCGAGACCACCGACGAATTCCTCGTCAGCGCGCCCGCGCACGTCGTCGAGGAGACCCTGTACGCGGCGGTCCTGGGCGCCGGGGTGCGCGAGGCGATCGTCCGGCCCGCCGACGTCCACGAGCTCAGCGACACCACCAGCCGGACGCTCCGACTGGTCAGCGCCATGGTGGAGGGAGCGACGACGCTGGAGGGGGCGCTGCTGTCCCTGGCCTCCGCCCAGGACGTCGAGCGCGCCGACGCGGCGCCCGAGGGGATGGGGGAGGAGGACACCTCCGGCACGACGATGACCCTGCCCTCCCCGGACGGGGCGGTCCTCGTCGTCCGCAGGGTGGGGGTGCCGTTCACCGCCGTGGAGTTCGCGCGGTGCCGAGCCCTGGCCCAGGTGGCCGCCTCCCTGCACGGTCGCTCGCGGCAACGCTGACGGCGGTCCCGCGTCGTGGGTGTCCTCGACGCGGGCTCCCTTCACCTGGTGGCTCGACCGCCGTCACCCGCCGTTCGCGACCCCCTGGTTGGCTTCGGCGCGGGCGTGATCTCGCCCGTCTCCCCCAACCCCACCAGGAAGCACCATGCGTAAGACCATGGCGGCCACGGCCGCCATCGCCGTCTCCCTGACCGGGGCGTCAGTGGCCGCCCACGCCGACGAGCGGGGACCGGTGCGCGGCCCCCGGCCCATCAGCGTCGAACTGTCGGTGCTCGGCACCTACCACACCGACGCCTTCGACGAGTCGGCCGCCGAGATCGTCGCCCATGACCCGGACACCCAGCGTCTGTTCGTCGTCAACGCGGCGGCGGCCACCGTCGAGGTCCTGGACGTCTCCGACCCGGAGGAGCCGACGAAGCTCTTCGACCTGGAGACCGCGGGCGTGGCGGCGGCCGACGGCTCGACCGTGGCGGAGGGGGGCGTCGCCAACTCCGTGGCGGTGCACGACGGTGTCATCGTGGTGGCGGTGGAGGCCGAGGACCGGACCGAGCCGGGCTGGGTGGTCTTCTTCGGCGCCGACGGCGTCCCGCTGAACGCGCTCCGGGTCGGGGCCCTGCCGGACATGGCGACCTTCACACCGCACGGGCGGGCCCTGCTGGTCGCCAACGAGGGCGAGCCGAGCGACGACTACACCGCCGACCCGGAGGGCTCGGTGAGCGTGGTCCGGATGTCCGGCGACCCGCGGGGGCTCACCCAGGACGACGTGGACACGGCCGACTTCCGCGCCTGGGACGAGGGCCGGGAGCTCCACTCCGAGGTGCGGGTCTTCGGCCCCGACCTGTCCACGGAAGAGCCCGGGACACCGGGCCGGGTGGCGCGCAACCTCGAACCGGAGTACATCTCCGCGGGGGCCCGCGGTACCGCCTACGTCGTGCTCCAGGAGGCCAACGCCTTCGCGGTCCTGGACGTGGGCGCCGCCGAGTTCACCGACATCGTGCCGTTCGGCGTGAAGGACCACCTGGAGTCGGGCAACGGTCTGGACGCCTCCAACAGGGACGGCGAGGCCCGGATCGAGAACTGGCCGGTCTACGGGATGTACCAACCCGACGGGTTCGACACCTACCGGTGGCGCGGGCGGACCCTGCTGGTCACCGCCAACGAGGGCGACTCCCGGGACTGGGACGGTTACTCGGAGGAGGAGCGGCTGGGCTCACTGGCCGCCGACACCCCTCTGTGCGAGGACTCCCCGCGCCTGCGGGACTTCCTGGCCGACAACGACCAGGGGATCGGCACGGTCGACGAACTGCTCGACGACGCCAACCTGGGGCGCCTGCACGTCTCCGCCGAGGACGGCCTGCGCGAGGACGGCAGCTGCTACGAGGACGTGTACGCCCACGGGGGCCGCTCCTTCTCGATCTGGACGGCCGACGGTGAACGGCTCTTCGACTCCGGTGCGGACTTCGAGCGGATCACCGCGGAGGCCGACCCGGACCACTTCAACGCCAACAACGACGAGAGCTCCTTCGACGCGCGCAGCGACGACAAGGGGCCCGAGCCCGAGTCCGCCGTCGTCGGCAGGGTGTCCGGGCGCACCTACGCGTTCGTGGGCCTGGAGCGGGTGGGCGGCGTGATGGTCTACGACATCACCGACCCCCGGTCGGCGTTCTTCGTGCGGTACCTGAACAACCGCGACTTCTCCGCCGAGCCCGGCGCCCGGGAGGCCGGAGACCTCGGACCCGAGGGCCTGACCTTCATCGAGGCGGACGACTCACCGATTCCCGGGGTTCCGGTCCTGGCGGTGGCCAACGAGGTGAGCGGCTCCACGAGCCTGTTCCGGGTCGACCGCGTGGCGCCGGGGCGTCGCTGACACCCGCACGGGGCCCAGTCGTCGGGTGGCCGACGGCTGGGCCGTCGTCACATCGGGGGCATCAGGACGTCCCACACCAGCCCGATGCCCACGTACCAGACCAGGGCCATCAGGAGGGCGACCCCGAGGGCGGGCAGGCGGTCCGCCCCCCGGCGGGACGCCACCAGGGGCAGGACGAGGCCGACCACGGCCTGTACCGCCGTGTTGACGTACCAACCAAGCCGCCATCCGTCGTCGGGCGGCATCGGGATCCCGAGCAGAACGAGCGTCACCTCGTCCACCAGCACGCCCAGGGACTCGGCGAGGAACACCGCGCCCAGCAGGCCGAGCGCGCCGAGCCGCAGCGGTCGGGGGACGTCGCGCACCAGCCAGGTCCCGGCCAGGGCCAGAACGGGTCCGGCGACACACGCGGCCGCCAGCCAGGCCCAGGCGGGGACCAGCCACGCGTCGACGTCGGCGAGGGCGGCGGGGCCCGGGAGCACGGCCACGACGAATCCGTAGTAGCCCACCACGGAGGCGACCAGGAAGAGTGCCCCGGCGGGGAGCGTGAAGCCGGTGCGGAGACGGGCGAGCGCCGCTCCCACGCCCAGGGCGGCGGCGCACCACAGGGCCGAGGAGTCGCCGATCATCGTGAACGGCGGGAAGGGGAGGACGTCCGGGACGAAGGGGGTGGCGATGCCGAACAGCAGTCCGGCGGCCAGGACGCCCGCACCGGCCGACACGTGCCGTGCGGCGGAGGGGGCGGGGTGGGAGGTGGAGATCGATGAGGATTCCATACCGGCTCTATCGGCCCGCCGCGCGGACGGGGTTCCGTTCGGGCCCCGCGTCCGCGACACCCGTCCCGGCGCCTGACCCGCACGGACGCGCCGAGGTTGTCCACAGACGCCGTTTCGGTGGGGAAAACTCCGGACGCGTGGGTAGATGTCGCGTATGGCAACCCCACTGTCACCCCCCGTCCGCATCCGCCCCCGACCCCTCGCCCGAGCCGCCGTCCTGGCCCTGGCCGCCTCGTGCGCGCTCGGGACCGGTGCGGCCCTCCTCGCCGCCCCGGCCCACGCGTCCGCCCCGGCCGTCCCCGCCCCCGCGACCCTGCCGCCCGATCTGCGGGAGGGCGACTCCGGAGCCGACGTCACCGAGCTCCAGGAGCGCCTGAACGAGCTCGGCTACTGGACCAACGGCGTCGACGGCGAGTTCGGCTACTACACGGAACAGGCCGTCGTGGCGCTCCAGAAGGCCGCCGGGATCGCCCGCGACGGCATCGTCGGCCCCGACACCCAGGAAGCCCTCGACCAGGGAGTGCGTCCGTCGGCCACCACCGACTCCGGCGACCTGCTGGAGATCGACCTCGACGACCAGCTGCTCCTCGTCGTCTCCGACGGCGAGGTGGAACGGGTCATCAACACCTCCACCGGATCGGGCCGGCCCTACGAGAGGTGGGACGGCACCGAGGTCATCGCCACCACGCCCACCGGGACCTACTCCGTCTTCCGCGAGGTGGACGCGTGGGACCCCGGGCCCTACGGAGCGCTGTACCGGCCCAAGTACTTCAACGGCGGGATCGCCGTGCACGGCTACCCCAGCGTCCCGGCCCACCCCGCCTCGCACGGCTGCGCCCGGGTGAGCATGGCCGCCATGGACTGGCTGTGGGAGAGCGGGAACATGGAGGTGCACACCACCGTCGTCGTGTACTGACCGAGAAGTGGGGACCGCGGCCGTTTTCGGCCCGTCACGAAGGAGGACCGCGTGCCCTTCCGGATCACCACCGAGCCCGGCCGCCCCGACCACCCCAACGAGGACTTCGCGGCCGTGAGCGCCGACTGCGCGGTGCTGCTCGACGGCGTGACCGCGCGTCCGGACGACGGGTGCCGCCACGGGGTCGCGTGGTTCACGCGATCCCTCGGCGGCCTGCTGCTGGCGGGGGCGGACGCCGGGCTCGGCCTGCGCGAGGCGCTGGCGGAGGCGATCGCGGGCGTGTCCTCGCTGCACGGCGGGTCCTGCGACCTCACCAATCGCGGGACTCCGTCGGCCACCGTCGTCGCGGTGCGCCTACGCGGGGGAGTGCTGGAGTACCTGGTCCTGTCGGACTCGGTGCTGCTGGTGCGGGGGGAGGGCGGGACGCGCGTGGTCGCGGACACCCGGTTGGACGACCTCAGAGGAAGGGTGACCGGCCCGGTTCGCGCGTACCGCAACGTGCCCGGCGGATTCTGGACGGCGGGCGCCGACCCGCGGGCGGCGGACGAGGCGGTGGCGGGGACGGCGCCGCGGGGTCCCTTCGCCGCCCTGACCGACGGCGCGGGGCGGGCCGTGGAGGTGTTTCGCGCGTACCGCTGGGACGAGGCACTGGACCTGGTGCTGGAACAGGGCCCCGACGCCCTGGTGGCCCGGGTGCGCGAACTGGAGCGAGCGGATCCGGAGGGGACGCGTCACCCGAGGGGCAAGGCCCATGACGACGCCACTGTGGTCACCTGGACCCCGTGACCTTATTACGGTCAACCGCATCCTGTGTTCTGGTTCGCCAGATATGCGGAGAATGAGTCTCTTTCTGTTGGAGTGCCAGGTGAAACGGGGGTGAAAATCTCGAAGTTATGGTGGACGTTTCGTTCGGTGTGTGGGATCACATTTCCCGCCTTTTTAAGAAAAGTTCCCCGAAGGGTCGTCCTCCTCGTCCTCCGGTGCGGGGCAGGGGAGACGCACGCCTCGTCCCCAACGGGACTTCTGGCGCTTTCGTGTGTCGTGTCCATCCGGTAGATTTCTTGGTAACCGAACATTCGGGGCCATCACCTGGACGCCCCCTTGTCCATCGGTTCCCTCACTTCCCCCGCACGTGTGTTCCACGTGCGCACCTCGCGTCAACGCGTTCCATGGTCGTCGTCCCGCCCGCTGAAAAGGAGATGGTGTGAGCAGCACGGGCGTCCTCGAACCGACCGGCCCCAACGGATCCCTCAGCGGAACGGGCTGGTTGGATCACCTCCTCTCCACCCCCGTGAACGGTGCCGTCGAACGGACCCGTCCGGTACGCGACCTCGTCGGGTACCACCAGCGACCCGACCCCACCAACGCCGCCACGCCCGCCGAGTTCCTGCTGACCATGCGCCGCTACCTCGTCTGGGCGGGGGACTGGTCCTACCTGGAGCTGGAGTACCTGTGCGGCGGAGCGGTCAAGAGCTCGACCTTCCGTGCGGCGCTGGAGGGTACGCGGATGCCGCGCTACGTCGTCCTCATGGCCTTCGTGACCGCTTGCGCGGGTGAGGACGAGGCCGAACGCGGCCGCTGGGTGACCGCCTGGCACCGCCTCCGCCACTCCGGTTGAGTCAGGAGACGCGCTCCGGCTCGGCGCCCTCACCCGTGCGAGCTCCGGGAACACCGTTCAGGAGCCGCTCGGTGAGTGCGGCCAGGTCGCGGCGTGCCTTCGGGTCGTAGGCCTGTGCGTGGGCGCGGGCCTCGTCGAAACGGTCGAAGTAGCGTCCGGTGACGCCCTCCAGTGCCGAGTCGGCGATCAGTCGCAGCGTGGGCAGGACCCCGTCGTCCACGGTGGCGGCGGGGGCGAACCCGCTCTGCCGCACCATCCGCGTGTCCATCAGGTGCGCCGGGTGCAGCGCGTTGACGGTCGTGCCCTGGCCCCTCAACTCCTCGGCGAGGTCGAAGGTACCCATGATCATCGCGAGCTTGCTGCGGCAGTACGCCTCGACTCCCTCGTAGCCCCGGGTGAACATCGGATCGTCGAAGTCGACGGGGAGTTGCCCCGCCGACGCCACGTTGACGACCCGCGCCGAGCCCGCCGCGGCCAGCGCCTCCCGTAGCTCACGGACGAGCAGGTACGGGGCGAGGTGGTTGGCGGCCAGCCGGAGTTCGTGCCCCTGGCGGCTGGTCTCGCGTACCGAAGGGTCGGCGCCTCCACCGACCGCGGCGTTGTTCACCAGCACGTCGAGGGTCGGGGCGTCCTCGCGCACGCGTTCGGCGACATCCCGTACCTGGTCGAGGTCCCCCAGGTCGGCGCGGTAGGTGCGCACCTTCGCGGCCCGGGCCCCGACCTCGCTCGCGACCCGGTCCAGGCGGTCGCGGTCGCGTCCGTGGAGCAACAGGACGGCGCCCCGGGTCGCGAGGTCGTGTGCCAGGTGGCGGCCGAGTCCCGACGACGCCCCGGTGATCAGCACGGTCTTGCCCGCCATGGGTCCTCCGTCATCGAAAAATTATCAAGGACTTGATGGTCATTCAGGACTTTACACCGATACGCGGCGCTAGGCTCACCCGTATGGAGGAGATGCCCGCCGGGGAGCGCCTCGGCTTCGACATCAAGCGCGCCGAGCAGGCACTGATGTCGGCCAAGGCCGCCGCGCTACGCGAAACGGGCCTGAGTGTCGCGCAATACGCGGCGCTGTTCGCGCTGCACGACAGCCCCGGCATCTCCGGGGCGGCGCTCGCCCGCGTCTGCCTGGTCACACCCCAGGCCATGGCGGCCGTGCTCAAGGCCCTCGCGGCCGACGGGCTGGTGGAGAGGGGGGCGCACCCCTGGTACCAGCACGTCCTCCAGACCCGGATCACCGAGGCGGGCGCCGAGCGTCTACGCGCCGCCGACCGGCGGGCGGCGCCGATCGAGCGCCGCATGGCCGATGCCCTCACCCCGGAGGAACGCGACACCCTGCGGGAACTCCTCGACCGCTGCGTGGCGGCCGTCAACGCCGACGGGTCCCCCTGAACCTCAGTGGCCGACCACACCGGCGTCGATCCGCTGGCCTCTGGTCGTCTGGACCACGACGGGGAGGCCCTGCGGAACCTCGCCGTCGAGGCGTTCGATCAGCTCGCTCCTCGGGGGCAGGTCCCCCGAGGAGCGGACGTGGACGTGGATATCGTGCGCGACACCATGTCCACGCGGGTGACGGAGGAGCCGGGGGTGTCGGCGAGCCACTCGCCGGCCGCTTCCTTCGCCCGTGCCGTCCACAGGTCCACGAGGATCGTGACCGTGGTGTTACCGACGAGCGGGATGAACACGACGGTGAACAGCAGGGCCATGGCGAGACGGGTCCTGCGGGTCGCCCTCCGGGCGCCCCCGGCCCCGTACCCGACCACAGCGAAGACCGCCATGCCCGCGGAGACCAGACCGAAGAGGTTGGACAGGAACAGCACGAGCGCGCCCATGGCGGGCCAGAAGGCGAGATGCCCCAGACACACCCCGGCCACCACCAGGGGCGGGACGAGGGAGATCGCGATCGCCACCCCCGGAAGCACGGCGGCGACGTCCCGGCGGGACAGGGCCAGCGCACCGGCGAGCCCCGTCGCGACGGCCGACACCAGGTCCATCAGGCCCGGTGACGTCCTTCCGGAGATCTGGCCGTTGGAGAGCAGGTCGTAGCTCTCGGGAAGGGCCACCGAGAACACCAACCCCACACCGATCACCAGCAGGCAGCCGAAGAGGACGATCCTGACCGAACCGGTCCGCCGCCGTTGGACGGAGCCCAGGGCGATGCCCATGATCGGTGTCGCCAGGGGAGCGATGATCATCGCCCCGATCACGGTGGCGGTCGAGTCGGTGATCACCCCGCCCGCGGCGATCACCGACGACAGGGTCAGCATCGTCCAGAAGGCCGAGCGCTTGGCCCTGCTGTCACCGGCCGAGAGGTCGAGGTCCTCCACCATCTCGTCCAGCGTGCGACGTTGTGTGGCCGGGACGATGCGTTCGAGGAGTGCGCTGAGCATGGCCCGAGTATCGCCCCCGGGGTCCCTCCGGCCAGGTCAGACACGGCGGGCGCGGGACGGGGGAGGACACGGGGTCGTTGTCAGGAGGCCCGCCGGGTGCGGCCGGGGCCGAGGTGGCCGGGCGCGGCGTCGGTCCGGAGCACGAGCGCTACGCCGTCACGGAGTCGGGCGTCACCGACGTCGAACTCTGGCTGGTCCGGGCGGAGCGCCCGGAGCCCTACCTCCAGAGCACGCCGCACACCAGGGTGGTACTCGCCCTGCTGCGGACGATGCGTCCGGAGGGACCGCGCTGGGAGTGACAGCCGCCCGTCGCCCCCGATTCCCGAGGTCACCGGTGTGCCCCGGGGACGCGGGCGGCCCCGGAACCTAACGTGGGCCGCATGCGCGTACTTGTCACCGGCGGGGCGGGGTTCATCGGGTCGCACGTGGCCGAGGCCCTGCGGGATGCCGGGCATACGGCGGTGACCCTCGACGTCCTCCTGCCGCAGGCGCACTCGGGGAGGCCACCGGGCGACGCCGGGGTCGACCTGGTCTGCGACGTCCGTGACGGCGAGGCCGTGGAGCGTGCGCTGCGCGGGGTGGACGTCGTGTGCCACCAGGCGGCGATGGTGGGCCTGGGCGCGGACTTCGGCGACGCGCCGGACTACGTCGGATGCAACGACCTGGGCACCGCGACGCTGCTGGCCGCGATGGCCCGCCGGGGTGTGCGCGACATCGTGCTCGCCGGGTCCATGGTGGTCTACGGCGAGGGGGCCTACACCTGTACGGAGCACGGCCCGGTCCGGCCCGGGCCCCGGCGGGAGGCCGACCTGGCCGTCGGTCGCTTCGACCCCCCGTGCCCGCGCTGCGGGGCGCCGCTGGCCCCCGGGCTGGTCGGCGAGGACGCCCCGACCGACCCGCGCAACGTCTACGCCGCCACCAAGCTGGCGCAGGAACACCTCTGCGCGGCGTGGGCGCGGGCCGTCGGCGGACGCGCGATCGCACTGCGCTACCACAACGTCTACGGTCCCGGCATGCCGAGCGACACCCCGTACGCGGGTGTGGCGTCCTTCTTCCGGTCGGCTCTGGCCAGGGGCGAGGCCCCGCGCGTGTTCGAGGACGGTCGCCAGCGGAGGGACTTCGTGCACGTCCGCGACGTGGCCGACGCCAACGTGGCGGCGGTGGCGGCTCTCACGGGACGACCGGAGGGCGTCCTGTCCGCGTTCAACACCGGCAGCGGAACCCAGCACACGGTCGGTGAGATGGCGTGGGCGCTGGCGGAGGCGCACGGAGGACCGTGCCCGGTGGTGACCGGTGACTACCGGCTGGGCGACGTCCGGCACATCACCGCGTGCTCCGCGCGCCTGACCGAGGACCTCGGCTGGCGTCCGCGTGTGGGCTTCGCCGAGGGCATGCGGGAGTTCGCGCGGGCGGGGCTGCGCGCCCGCGCCGGGGCCGACGTGCCGGCGAGGTGACGGTGCTGCCCGCGTGTCGTGGGACGTCCCTCCCCCGCGGGAGCCGTTTCGCTACGTAGCGTGATCATCGTGATCAATGAGCGACATGGGAGCGACGACTCCGCTGTGTACTCCGACCAGACCGCGAGGGACCCCGAGGTCCCACCGGGAGAGCACCGGCGACCACCGGTGGACGTGATCCTGCCGTGCCTGGACGAGGCGGCGGCCCTGCCATGGGTCATCGAGCGCGTCCCCTCCGGATGGCGGCCGATCGTCGTGGACAACGGGTCCACGGACGGTTCGGCGCGCATCGCCGAACAACTGGGCGCATCGGTCGTCACCGAACCGCGGCGAGGGTTCGGGGCGGCCTGCCACGCGGGGCTCCTCGCCGCCACCGCCGACATCGTCTGCTTCTGCGACTGCGACGCCTCGCTCGACCCGGCACTGCTCCCGCGCGTGGTGGAGGCGGTGCGCGAGGGAACCGCGGACCTGGTCGTGGGCCGTCGCCGCCCCACCGTCGGAGGCGCCTGGCCCGCCCACGCCCGCGTGGGCAACGCCGCGGTGACACGGATGCTGCGCAGGCGCAGCGGGGTGCGGCTGCGCGACATCGGTCCCATGCGGAGCGCGCGGCGGGAGGACCTCCTCGGGCTCGGCCTGACCGACCGGAGGTCCGGCTACCCCCTGGAGATGGTCGTGCGCGCCGCGGACGCCGGATGGCGGATCGACGAGGTCGACGTCCCCTACCTCCCGCGGACCGGTGCCTCCAAGGTGACGGGGACGTGGCGGGGGACGTGGACGGCGGTGCGGGACATGTCATCGGTGCTGCGCGGGCCCGCGGCGCCGAGACCGGCGCGGTCGGCGGGGAGGGGCCGGTGAACGGCCTCGGGGAGGACGTTCCGGCGGCCGGGGCCGCGACGCTCCTCGTCATCGCCAAGGAACCCGTCCCCGGCAAGGTCAAGACGCGGCTGACCCCGGAGTACACGCTGGAGGAGGCGGCCCGCCTGGCCGCCGCCGCGCTGTCGGACACGTTGGACACCGTGCTGTCGCTTCCCGCCCGCAGAAGGGTGCTGGCTCTGGAGGGGCAGCCTGGCCCGTGGCTGCCGGACGGGGGGTTCGACGTGGTCCCCCAGTCGGGTGGTGGACTGGACGAGCGATTGGCCGCCGCGTTCGCCCGGTGCTCGGGCCCGACCCTGCTGCTCGGCATGGACACACCGCAGGTCACGGCCGCGATCCTGGCCCCCGTGCTGGCCGCCGACGCCTGGACGCGCGCGGACGCGTGGTTCGGACCGGCCGAGGACGGCGGGTTCTGGGCGCTCGGCCTCGCCGAACCCGACCCCGATCTGCTGCTCGGCGTGCCGATGTCGACGGCACGGACCGGTCGGGTGCAGCGCCGGCGCCTGACCGCCGCGGGTCTGCGGGTGGCCGACCTGCCACTCCTGACGGATGTGGACACCGCCGCGGACGTCGCCCGGGTCGCGCGCCAGGTCCCGGGCAGCCGGTTCGCTCGGGCTGTCGCGGACCGAACGACGGGACTCGTGCGATGAACGCGGCCGAGACCGCCGCCTCCCCCGTGGACGTGGCGGCGTGGCGGGGCG
>NZ_ANBC01000398.1 GCF_000341125.1 Nocardiopsis lucentensis DSM 44048
ATCCGTACACCGAGGCGCTCGTCCGGGAGCGTGGGCCGCTGTTCCTGCGCCGCCCCGACGGATCGACCCTGCCGCTGGACGTCGAACGCTGGTGCGGGGGGATCGACGCGGCCGACACGGCCGTACTGGAGCGCTGCGAGGGCGGTGTCCTGGACGTGGGGTGCGGCCCGGGCCGACTGGTCGCGGAGCTGGTCGACCGCGGCTGGCGGGGC
>NZ_ANBC01000399.1 GCF_000341125.1 Nocardiopsis lucentensis DSM 44048
GCGTGGACCTCAACCCGATGGCCGTGGCGCACGCCAACGCCTCGGGCGGACGGGCGCTGTGCCAGTCGGCGTTCGATCCGGTGCCTGAGGAGGGAGATTGGCACACCGCTCTGCTGGTGGACGGCAACATCGGTATCGGCGGTTCCCCGGAGAGGCTGCTCGCCCGCGCGCGGGAGCTGGTCCGAGCCGGAGGGCTGCTGATCGTCGAAGCCGCCCCCGAGGACGTCTGCGAACGCATGACCGCGCGGATCACCGACGGGCGGGGAAGGGCGGGCGCCCCCTTCCCCTGGGCACGGCTGGGGGTGCCCGCCCTGCTGCGCCTGGCGACGCGGGCGGGGTGGTCCCGTGACGACACGTGGGAGGTCCGGGGGCGCCGTTTCGCGGCTCTGCGCTCCGGGCGCGACGGGGCGACGGGAGGGGTGTCGCCGGGTACGGCGGGGCCTCAGACCGAGCGGTCCGCGACGGAACCACGTGTGTACCGGACTGCTCCCAGCGCCGCGGAGGCGGCGAACAAGAAGGCGCAGACCAGCAGCCAGCGTCCGGCGAACGGGTGGCCGGGAAGCCCGCTCTTGGACAGATAGGAGTCCGAGGGGCCGAGGATCAGCGGGAAGTAGACCACGAACAGCAGTGCCGAGACGACCGCGGGCACGCGCACGTGGTTGATGAGTCGGTTCCGTCTCCCGCCGCCGCCCTTCGCGGCCCGCCTCCTCCGCGTCAGCCATTCGGCCACGCCCTGCCAGGCGCGGTCGATCAGGGTGTAACAGGGGAGGAACACCAGGTCGTGGAGGACGGCGGCGCCGACGAACCACACCGCCACGCCGAGGGCGTCGCCGGCCAGGAGCCGCGCCCCCGCGTAGCCGATGAGGGCGAAGGCCCCGATCATGAGCAGGAGGTGCCACACCGGGGCCCCGTACCAGCGGCGCGGGGCGGCCATCACGCCTCCCCGAAGGTGAGGCGTCCGACCCACTTGGTGTTGTGCACGCCGGGGGCGGCCGGAACGATGACGCGGGCCGGATACCCGTGGTCGAGGGAGAGGTCCGCGCCGTTGACGCGCAGCGCCAGCAGGGAGCGGGGGTCGCCGACCTGGTTCGCGCGCAGCGCGACGCGGGTGAAGCTCCCCGTGCGCTGGACGGACTCCACGAACACGCCGACGGGCCCCGTGGCCCCGACCAGGTCGGCCAGGTCGGCGAGACGGACCCCGGACCACTCCTGGTCCTCGGTCGACCATCCCTCCACGCACGCGATCGGCAGCGCGGCACGGTGCTGGGAGAGGGCGAGCAGCTCCGCCCTGGTGAGAGCGGTCTGCGCCGTCGGACCGCGCACGGTCAGCCGCCAGCCGTCACCGACGTCGCCCTCACCGACACGGGCCCGGGCCGCGGTGGTGTTGACGGGGAAGTCGTTGGGGCCGTCACCGGAGAGCCTGCCCCGCGGAGCCAGCAGGGCGGTCGCCCGCAGCGGTCCGCCGATGCTCTGCCCCGCGGTCACCGCGAACAACGTCAGCGACCCCAGCCCCACCACGCCCAGGACGCCGGCGCGCGAGATGGTCGGGGGCGCGGGGTTCGCACTGACGAGCCCGGACCCGTCGGACGATTCTCCGCCGGGGCCCTCTCCCGACCCGGGCGGTGGGGCGTTCCAGCGGCCTTCGCGCAACGTCCGGACCATGATCGGCACCTTGGTGGCGAGGTGGACGGCGAACCCCCCGAGGAACACCCACGAACCGTAGAAGTGCAGGACGTAGAAGGATCCGGGGAAGACGTACTCGAGCTGGACGTTCAGCACCCCGGTGGCGAAGACGAACAGGGCCCCGCCCACGAGGCAGAGCAGTGACAGCCGTTCCAGGGCGTGGGCCGCGGAGCGGACCGGCGGCCAGGCGAAGAAGAGGGGGATGACCGACCAGAGTTTCGCCAGCAGGACCGGCACCAGCACGATGCCCAGGGTGACGTGGAGTCCTTGGGTGAGCCGGTAGAGCCAGTGCGGATCAGTGGGCCAGGGGAAGAGGTAGAACCCGAGCAGGCCCTTGCCCGGCGTCTTGTCGTTGACCGGGGACAGGTCGGGGTTGTACGCGGCGTACGACAGCAGCCCGGTGACCGTGACGACCGTGATTCCGACGAGCAGGACAGCGCCCAGCACCGACGTCGTCCAGGGGCCGCGGGCGGGACTGCGCCAGAAGCCCGGGCGTGTGGGACCGACGGGCGGCCCGTCGCGCAGGAACGCCCGCACCCCGCGCTCCCGCCCCGAGCCCCCGGCCGCCGTGGAGCCGGAGGCGTCGGTCCGATCGGTGCCCTCGTCCATGTGCGCCTTCCTCGGTCCCTCGTCGCTCCGGGCCGCGCCCGCGATCATGCTAGGGCGGCCGGTTCCCGCGCCCTAGCAGTGAAACGCGCTCTGAACAGGCGTTCTCCTGTCATCGGCGACACTCCGGCCGACACCGTGGCCCCACCGGGACTGTGACCTAAAGTGACGACGTGAAACCGCGCTGCTACCAGAGGCACATTCGCGAGGCCGTCGGCGACGAACGTGCCGGACGTGGGCTCGACGCGCTCACCGCGGTCGCCGCCCTCCTCCTCGTCGGGGCGGCCGCGGTCGTCGGAACCTCCATCGAGCGCGCCGACGGCACCCTGCACGTGGGCTGGCCGCCGCTCTACGCCTCCTGGCTCCCGCACACGGGGCCGGGAACCGTTCCCGCGACCGCGCTGGCCGTGGTGGCGGTCCTCTACGGACCCCCCGTGGCGCGGGCCCTCCCCTGGCGCGGCCTGGTGGCGGCCGTGTGGGCGGCGTCCGTGGCGTGGACGCTGTCCCTCGCCCTCGTCGACGGCTGGCGCGGATTCGCGCGGCCGTTGGAGTCCCCCTACGAGTACCCGGCGTCGGTCGACCGCTTCGGTGACGTGGGCGCGGCGTTGCGCGGGTTCACCGGGCACATCCTCGTCGGGCAGCCCGACAACTGGCCCACACACGTCGCCGGGCATCCCCCCGGGGCGATCCTCACGTTCGTCGCGCTGGACCGGGTCGGGCTCGACGGAGGCGCCTGGGCGGGGATCTGGTGCGTCGTGGTCGGGGGGTCGGCCGCCGCGGCCGTCCTCGTCGCCCTCCGCGCGCTCGGGGCCGAGCGCGCGGCGCGGTCCGCTGCCCCGTTCCTGGTGCTGTTCCCCGGAGCGGTCTGGGTGGGCGCGTCGGCCGACGGCTACTTCGCCGCGGTGGCGGCGTGGGGTCTGGCCCTGCTCGCGGTGGCGGCGGCTCCGGGCGCCCGGGCGCCCCGGGCGGCGGCGCTCACGGCCGGACTCCTGCTGGGGTGGACGGTGTACCTGTCCTACGGGCTGGTCCTGCTCGCGATCCCCGCGGTGGCCGTCCTGGTGTGCGCGCGCACCGCCCGACCCCTGCCCCTCGCCGTCGTGGGGGCGCTGTCCGTGGCCGCGGCCTTCACGGTGGCGGGGTTCTGGTGGTGGGAGGGGTACCGCCTGGTGGTGGAGCGCTACTACCAGGGAGTGGCGGCGGTCCGGCCGTACGGCTACTGGGTCTGGGCCAATCTGGCCAACGCCGTACTCGCGGCCGGGGTCGCCTCCACCGCGGGGCTGCGGCGGGTGCTCTCCCTGCTGCCGGGAGAGGTGCGCGCCCTACCGCGACCGGCCACCGGGTCGGACACCGGCGCGGTGGTCCTCCTCGTGACGGCCGCGTTCTGCGCGATCGCCGTCGCCGACCTGTCGGGGATGAGCAAGGGTGAGACGGAGCGCATCTGGCTGCCCTTCCTCGTGTGGCTCCTTC
>NZ_ANBC01000400.1 GCF_000341125.1 Nocardiopsis lucentensis DSM 44048
CCTCCTGGTCAACCATCTGCTGCGCACCGGATGGTGAGGAACACACGGGAGACGCCCCCGAACGCGGAGGCGGACGTCCGGGACGCCCGCCGGGGGGTCGAGACCGGCCACGCCCGCGGAAAGCGCGTGCTGGATCTGCGCCGGTAGGGGCGCGGCGCCCCGTCACACCTCGTGGGGAGCGGTGAGCCGAACGCCGCACGGTCGGCGTTCGCTCCCTGTCGATTCGATAGGGCCGGTGACCCGCGTGTTGGCCGGTGGCACGTTATGCCATCGTCACCGCGCCTTGTCTTTCCGGAATCCGGTCGTGTTTTAGGGTCCTTCGTGGTGGTACTCGGTTCCATTATCCGTCTGCCCTCCCTGACCTGTGCGGTCCTCCTCCCTCCCCCCCAAGGCGGGGCGCGTGGCATCCCACATCCCGGTGCGAGAACACAGCCCGGGCCGATCCGAATGAGGATTTCCTTGAGTTTCCGAATCCCCGTACGTCGCCTGTTCCAGGGCGGTGTCGCCTTCGCCGCCGTCGGTGCCCTCGGTGTCGCGATCGCCTCTCCGGCTCACGCTGAGAACGGTGAGGTCGGTTACGCGCGGTCGCACAACGCCGGAGAAGGCGTCATCACCGGGTTCTACCCGAGAGGGGGTGACGTCGGCGGGTACCACGGGCCCCTGTACGGCGACGAGCTGTTCGTCGATTCCCTCAACAGCCACGTCGTGGACGTGGTCGAGGACGAACTCCGTGCGCGGGTGCTGTTCCGGGAGCTCCGTGTCGAGCTCACCGAGGCCGACGTCGAGGCCATGCGCGCGGCGGATGAGGGAGGTGTGTCCCAGCCCGGGCTGGAGGACCCCGAGGGTGGGGGTTCCGATGATGTCGTCCTTCGGGCGTCCTACACCGACACCGACATCCTGGTGGAACAGAACTGGGCCGGTGAGCGCCAGTACTCCCACACCCCGGGTACCGAGTCCGTCGAGGTGAACGAACTCGGCGCGCAGATCTCCTTCTCCACCGAGACGTCCCCCTGGCACGAGACGATCACGGAGGAGTCGCTCCGGTGGCAGGAGATCGATCCGGAACAGGAGCTGTGGGGCGGGGTGCAGACCCTGGACCTGGTCGTGAGCTTCCCTGACGAGGGGTTCAGCGTCTCGTACGAGGTCGGCGAGGTCATCGTCGCCTCGGACACGGCGCCCGCCACTACCGAGGACGGCAGCGGTGACGAGGACACCGGGGGAGAGGACGGTCAGGACGGCGGTTCCGGGGAGGGCGGTTCCGAGGACGGCGGCTCTGAGGAGGGCGGTTCCGGGGAGGACAACCCCGGGGAGGGCGGTTCCGGGGAGGGTGACGAGCCCGCGTCCGAGAACGACCGCGACGCCGCTGAGGAGCGGCCCGAGGCCGAGTCCGGCGGTCCCCTGGCGCAGACCGGCAGCCCGGTCGCGGGCCTGGTCGCGGCCGGCGCGGTCATCTCCGTCGGCGGCGCCGCGACCGTCTACCTGACTCGTCGGAGGAAGACGGCCTCCGCGAGCTCTGAGGCGTCTGACGAGAGCTGAGCGAAAGCGGGCGCCCGCCCGCCGACACGGCGCCCGGGGCCCGCTCCTCGGGCGCCGCCGAGCGACCCTACCCCTTGGCGGCTCGACCGGTGCCCCAGTGTGAGGGCCGGACGAGCCCCGGGGGCAGCCTGGTGGCGGCGTCGCCCCTGGCCGCGTTCACCTGCGGCTGTGTGAGGAAGAGGCTTCCGGTCAGGTCGGCGCCCCGCAGGTCGGCGTCGCGCAGATCCGCCCCGAGGACGTCGGTCCTCCTCAGGTCGGCGCGGCGGAGGTCGGCGGCGATGAGGTAGGCGCCGCGCAGGGTGGCGCCCCGCAGGTCGGCACCGCGCAGATCCGCCCCGATCAGATCGGCTCCCCGGTGGTTCTCCGTACGGCCGGGCACCTCATCGCGCACCAACGCGCTGGCACGTGACAGCAGATCGCCCACCTCGCCGCGAACCGCTGTGACGTCCACGTCCGCGAGTCGCTCGGCGCGGCCCTGGCTGAGGTGGTCGACGTGGTCCCGTACCCGGCGCAGGTCCCCGTGGAGGGAGTGCGCCGCGGGAAGGGCGAGCGCCTCGGTGAGGTACCAGAGCAGTTCGTGGAGTTGGCGCATGACGCCGAACACGTCGAACATCCGCCGTGCCGTCTCGGGGCGGGCTCGCCAGTCCCGTCCGTCGAAGGTGACCCGGGAGACCTTCTGCCCGGCCCCGAAGCAGTCGAAGACGGTGCAGCCCGAGAAGCCCTTCTCCCGCAGCCGCGCGTGGACACCGCAGCGGAAGTCCTCCTGGAGGTTGGTGCACGGCTGCCCGGCGTCCTTGTCGACCGGGAAGTCGGCGGAGGCGGAGAAGGGCAGGGCGACACAGCACAGACCGAAACAGTTCGCGCAGTCGGCCCGCAGGTGGGAACGGTCGTCCGTCACGTGTTGCCGGTCCTGGTGGGGCACGGGTGTTCTCCTCGGGAACGGAGGGGGAGCGAAGGTGACGAACCGTTTCGTTCGTCCGCACCATCGTCACCCAACACCATGTGTCCCCGAACCGGACCGGCATCGGGCCGGGAGGTCAGACCACCGTGAGCGTGGCCCGAGCGAACCGCGGGTCGGAGTCCGCGGCCAACGCCTCCGGTCGGTCGGCCACCACACGGACCGTCGGCACCTCGTCCCCGGTCGCCCAGGCGGACGTGTCCTCCAGCTCGCGTAGCTTCTCGGTCACGTCGAAGCTGAACGTCCGGCCTTCCGGATGCGGCTCGTCCCCGACGTTGTCGAAGAAGGCCAGCAGACCCACGAAGGCGGGGCCGTCCGGGTCGGTGCCGGACCGGTCGCCGCCGAGGAAGACGCTGAAGGGAGAGCAGGGCTGCCGGGTGGCCCGTACGCCCTCGAAGGTGAGTAGGACCCGCTCGCCGCCGCCATCGCCCGTCGTGGTCGTCTGGAGCGCCTCCGCGCCGCCCGGCGCGGGGGTGAGGGTGACGATGTTCCGGGCCGCCAGGCGCGTCTCCTCCTCGGTGGTCGCGGCCAGCTCGTCCGTCTGCCCGGGTGGGACGACGAACGGCGCGAAGTTCGACGTGTCCGTGCCGGTGCCGTCGGTCAGCGAGTCGTACTCGTACGCGTGGTCGGGGAATGCGAACACGTCGCCCTCCAGAACGTGCCGGCTCCCGTCCGCGTCGCGCAGCAGGAAGGGTTCGTCGTCCTGGGGGCCGTGCCCCGGGCGAACCGCCGGCCACCGCCAGCCGGTCGGCGACGTGTGTGAGGGGTCGGCCGCCATCCAGGCGTACCACAGGCGGTCGATGTTGCAGTGGTGCAGCCAGAACACCGGATCCCCGGCGGCCGTGGGGACGGCTCCCATCAGGCCGCCGACCGTACCGTGCACGATGTCGTGCGGCCGGTGCTCGAACACCCGGGAGAAGCCGGAGGAAGCGCCGGGGGTGTCCTCGGGCGGCCAGAAGCACGTTTGGGCCATCGCCTCGCTCGGGTCCACCTCGGTCGGAGTCAGAGGCTCGGCGCCCCGGCACCGCCCTTCGGTGTCGTACGGGGGGAGGTAGAGCGGGTTCTCCTCCTCCCGGCCGTCAGGGCCGCGCATGGTCCGCTGCCGGAAGGGGAGCGGGACCCTGCGGTACTCCTCGGAGCCGTCGCCGGGCTCCCGGTGGGCGTAGTTCCAGTAGGGGAGTGCCCAGTCGAACTGGTCCCACTGGCCCAGGTCCTCCACGATGACGCGCCGGACGATGCGTTCGAAGTAGTAGAGGTACCAGCGGTGCCAGGGAAGGAAGTACCGGTCGCCGTGCGGGCACTGACGCCACTCGGGCGGATCTCCGTCCCGCTGTGGCGTGGGCTTGCCGTGGGTGTACCACTGGAACAGCCAGGAGTCGTGCCGGTCCGGTGTGCCGTCCCGCTGTTTCATCCAGCCGACCGCCCTGGCGTACCAGTACAGCCGTGGATGCCAGTCGCCGGTCACGGGATCGAAGAGCTTGGCCACGTCCTGGCGCACGAACGGGCTCAGGGCCGGTCGCCGCCGCTGGAACGGACCCGCCGCGGTGGCGGTGCCGGGCAGTCCCGCGCCGAGCGCGACGGCCCCCGCGCCCGCGAGCAGGAGGGAGCGCCTGGACAGGCTCATGTCGTTCCTCCGGAATGATCTCGGGTGCTCCGGCCGGGAGCGGGCCCGTGCGCACGCGAACCCCGACTCCCGGGGGAGTAATTGCTGGACGGAAATGTCAGGAGCGTCAGCGGACCGCGGCGGGCACGAGACACCCCAGGGCACAGCTCGGCTACTCTCCGTAACCATAGGTCGCCTGGGTTGAAAGTCTCGGACCCTGCTCCGGCGTTTTCCGTACGCCCGCGCGGAGAAGCTGGAACGGTCTTCGGCCGTCCCGCGACAACGTCGGGGCGGTGCCCCCGCCTGGTCTATTCCGTTCGCTTGTCCAGTTCCGGGAGGGTGCGGGCCACGGCGACGACGTAGGAGCGCGTGTCCGGCACGCCCTCCGGACCGCGGCCCAGGATCAGGCGCGTCATCTGGGGAAAGGCCAGCGGCCAGACGGCGATGCCGACGACCGCCAGGAAGGTGGCCGCGGCCGCCTCGTCGTCCAGGGGTGCTCCGGTCGCCTCGGCCAGGGCCGCGGCCTTGCGCGCGTAGTGCCCGCTCCGGAGCTGTTCGTCGGGCAGGAGGTCGCTGCCGTAGTGCAGGGCCTCCCACATCATCAACCTCGTCATCTCGGGGTTGTCCCGATGGAAGTCGAAGATCCGTCCCGCGTACTCTCCCAGGTCGCCGCAGGGAGGGCCGACCTTGGCCGCGTGCTCGCTCAGGGCCTGCGCGACCACCGCGGTGAACAGGTCCGCCTTGCTGCCGAAGTGACTGTAGATGCGCTCCTTGTTGATCCCGGCGTGGAGGGCGATGCGGTCGACACGGGCTCCGCTCATGCCGTGCGCGGCGAACTCCGAGCGTGCGGCCGCAAGCAGGCGGGCTCGCGTGTGTTCCGAGCGGCTGCTCAAGGACATGCCGAGAGCATAGCGGATCAAAACCAACTCATTAGTTTGCTTGGCCAGGAGATTCATCCGACAAGTTGGTCAGATTCACGTGGAAAAACACCCCAAACCACCACAAACCACCCAAACAAGGGATTGCGTACCTACTAGTAGGTTGGCTAAAGTCCCCAGCCATGCAGTCAAGCACTACTGACGTCTGGGCAACGGGTCTGGGCGCCATGACTCCGCTCGGCGCCGACGCCACCACGACCTGGTCGGCGATGCGCGCAGCCGAGAACGGTGTCTCCCCTCTCGAACAGAGCTGGGCACAGACACTTCCCGTGCGCATCGCGGCCCAGCTGCCCACCGACCCCGCCGAGGCGCTGGAGCGCACGGAGGCCCGTCGGCTCGACCGCTGCGAGCAGATGGCGTTGGCGACCGCACGCGACGCCTGGGACGACGCCGAACGCCCCGAGGTGGACCCCGAGCGCCTGGCGGTGGTGATCGGCACCGGCATCGGCGGCATCGGTTCGCTGCTTGACCAGAACCAGACCCTGATGACCTCCGGACCCCGGCGGGTATCCCCCCACACCGTGCCCATGCTGATGGCCAACGGGCCCGCCGCCTGGGTCAGCATGGAGTTCGGCGCCCTCGCCGGAGTGCACTCCCCGGTGAGCGCCTGCGCCTCGGGCGCCGAGGCGCTCGCGCTCGGCCTCGATCTCATCCGCTCCGACCGTGCCGACATGGTCATCGCCGGTGGCGTCGAAGCCAGCATCTATCCGCTCACGCTGGCCGCCTTCGCCCGCATGATGGCACTGTCGACCGACAACGCCACTCCGGAACTCGCCTGCCGCCCCTTCGACACCGGCCGCAACGGCTTCGTCCTCGGGGAGGGCGCCGCGATCGTCGTTCTGGAACGGGCCGAGCACGCCCGTGCCCGGGGGGTGACGACACCCCACGGCCGACTGCTCGGTGCGGGCCTCAGCGCCAGCGCGTCCCACATCACCGCCTCGGACACGCCGGGCCAGGTCCGCGCCATACGGCAGTCCCTGCGCACCGCCGACCTGAGCCCGACCGACGTGGGCGTCGTGCACGCCCACGCGACCTCGACACCGCAGGGTGACGTGGCGGAGGCCGACGCCATCACCTCCGCGCTGGGAACCCACCCCGTGGTCACCGCCACCAAGTCCATGACCGGACACCTCCTCGGGGCCTCGGGCGCGCTGGGCGCCGTCGCCGCGATCCTCTCGCTGCGCGACGGAACGGTGCCGCCCACCCGCAACCTGCGGGACCTCGATCCCGAGGTCGACTGCGACGTCGTCACCGGTACCGCCCGCACCGGCCACTGGGACTGTGCCCTCGTCAACTCCTTCGGCTTCGGGGGGCACAACGTCTCCCTGGTTCTCGGCCGCCCCTGACCCGCCTCGGCCGGGGCCGGTACGCCCCGACGCGCTGCCCGACGGCAGCACCCCACCCCACCCCACAGAAACCGATGGTGTGACGTGAGAGAACCGAACGGCACGCCGCGCGGCGGCTGCCCGATCGAACTCGACGAGGAGTTCTACGCCGACCCCTACCCCGTCTACCGGACCATCAGGGACTCCGGTAACACGCCGACGCCCGTGGTCCTGAAGACCGGGATGGCCTACCTCCCGCCGGGGCTCAAGGCGTGGCTCGTGACGTCGTACGAGGACGTCACCTTCGTCTTGCGCGACCCGAGGTTCCGCAAGAGCATCGACGAGGCCATGCCCCTGTTCGCGGCCAACGCGGGCCAGGAACAGGGCGCCGCGGGCGACCGGGGCCGAGCCTCGCTGCTGTACGACAACATGGCGAACAACGACCCGCCCAAGCACACCCGACTGCGCAAGCCGCTCAACACGATCTTCACCGCCCGTGCGGTCGCGGCGAAGCGTGACGACATGCGCCGGGCGGCCGACGAGGCCCTCGACGCCCTCGTCGGAGAGGACAGCTTCGACCTCGTGCGGGACTTCGCCCTCCCGTACTCCGTCTCGGTCATCTGCGACACGTTGGGTGTCCCCCGCGGCGACCGGAGCCGGTTCAACTCGTGGGTGCAGACCATCACGGGCGCCGCGGAACCGGAGGCGCTGCGCCGTGACGCCGACCGTATGGTGTCCTACCTGAGCGAGCTGATCCGTGCCCGACGCGACGACCCGGAAGACGACGTCCTCACACAGCTGGCCGCGTCGCTCGACGACCGGGAAGCCGTGGCGCAGGCCTACGCCCTGCTGGCGGCCGGATACGAGACGAGCGCCAACCTCATCGTGACGGGTCTGCTCACCCTCGAACGCGACCCGGAGCAGAAACGGCGTCTGTGGGCGGATCCCTCCCTGGTGCCCGGAGCCGTCGAGGAGCTGCTCCGCCACCAGTCACCGTTCAACCTCTCGCTCTACCGCTACGTGACCGAGCCGGTCGAGGTGGGCGGGGTGGAACTCCCGGCGGGCTCCATCGTCTTCCTCTCCTTCGCCGCGGCCAACCGGGACGGCGCGCGCTTCGACGACCCGGACGCCCTCGACGTCACCGCACCGCGAGGAGAGCACCTCGCGTTCGGCGGGGGCATCCACAACTGCATCGGTAAGCACCTCGCACGGCTCGAAGCCGAGGTCGCCTTCGACACCCTCATCCGCCGCTGCGCCGACCTGTCGATCGTCACCCCCTCCGACCGGTTCGACTGGAAGGCCAGTCCGACGTTTCGCGGCCTGAAGAGCCTCACGGTCGCACCCGGGCCACGGGTCTGACCGCTTCCCCCACCACCCTCCCCTCCCTCCCCTCCACGCACCCACCCCGCGCGTCCGCCATCACCCGTGCCCACGCGCAGTCACCCCCTCGGAGCGCATCCGTGACACCTGTCGCCATCATCGGCCTGGCCTGTCGGTTTCCCGGGGCGAAGAACCCCACCCGGTTCTGGGCCAATCTCGTCGGCGCCGTCTCCAGCGTCGGCGCCGTCCCCAAGGGACGATGGGCCGACCGAAGACCCGTGCCGGGCGCGCCTCCGGCCGGCACCGGAGGCTTCCTGCCCGACCCCGACCTCTTCGACGCGGAGTTCTTCGGTGTCTCGCGCAGGGAAGCGCAGTACATGGACCCGCAGCAGCGCCTACTGCTGGAGCTGGCATGGGAGTGCGTCGAGGACGCCGGCCTCTCGGCCGACGGGCTGCGGGACACGCGCTGGGGCGTCTTCGTCGGCGCCGACGCCGACGACTTCCGGATGCGCTACTTCATGAACGGATCCCTGGACCGGTTCGGCCACATGGGCACCAGCAGCTGCATGCTCGCCAACCGGGTGTCCCACCACCTGGGCCTCCGAGGCCCCAGCGAGGTCACCGCCAGCGGCCAGTCCTCCTCCCTGGTCGCGCTCCATCGCGCCGTCGGCGCCCTACGGCTCGGTGAGTGCTCGGCCGCACTCGTCGCCGGAGTCAACCTCAACCTGCTGGGGGCCGTCACCGAGCAGGTGCGGCTGTGGGGCGGACTGTCACCGGACGGCCGGTGCCACACCTTCGACGAGAGGGCGAACGGATACGTCCGGGGCGAGGGAGCCGGTTGCGTCGCCCTCAAGCCGCTGGACGCGGCGGTGCGGGACGGTGACCACGTCTACGCGGTCATCCGCGGCAGCGCCACCGCCAACGACGCCGGCCGGGGAGCGGGCGGCCTCGGAGTCCCCGCCGCCGAGGCCCAGCGCGAGGCGATCACCGCGGCGCACGAGGCGGCCGGCGTCACCGCCGAACGTGTGGCCTACGTGGAGCTCCACGGCACCGGGACCGCGGTCGGGGACCCGGTGGAGGCCGAGGCGCTCGGTGCGACCGTGGGACGGCACCGCTCGAAGGACGACCCGCTGCCCGTCGGTTCCGTCAAGACGAACATCGGCCACCTGGAGGCCGCCGCCGGCATCGCCGGGCTGATCAAGGCGTGTCTGATGGTGCACCACGGCCATCTGTCGCCCACCCTCAACCACGGTCGGCCGCACCCCGGCATCCCGCTGGACGAGCACAACATCCGGGTGGTCACCCGGCCCGAGCGGCGGACGTTCGGCCCCCGGGACGTCATCGGGGTCAGCTCCTTCGGCATGGGCGGCACACACGCGCACGTGCTGCTCGGAGCGCCGGACGACCGGTCGGCGCCGTACGGCGCCGAGGGGTCCCCGGACCGGAGCGCCGACTCCGGGAAGGGCGGTCACGAGGCCGCCGTCTGGTGCCTGTCCGGATGTTCCCGCGACGCCGTCCTCGACCTGGCCCGGGCCCTGCTCGACCACCCGTTCGACGAGTCCGCCGGCACGGTCTCGGACATCGGGCGCGCCCTGAGCGTCCGAAGCCACCGGGAGTACCGGGCCGCCGTCCTGGGTTCCGACTGGAACCAGATCCGGCGGGGATTGGCGAAGATCGTCTCCGGACACGATCTCGCGGTCCCCGCGGAGTGGATGCCCCGGACCCCCGGGCGCCGAGACGACGCGGTGCGCGCCGCGAGCGCCTACGTGCACGCGGGCGACGTCACGGGTGTCCGCGGCCACCTCGGCGAACGGCGGCGCGCGGTACCACTGCTGCCCACCTACCCCTTCCAACGTCGGCCCTTTCCCCTGCCGGACGGGCACGCGGGCCCCGGCACGCGTCCCGTGCCCCGGCGGCAGGACCCGGATCCCGGTGTCCGGTCCGACGCCCCGCCGTCCGGCGCGGCCGACAGCGCGCGCCCCGCACCGCGCTTCCTGGACCGGTGGTCCACCGCCCGCACCGCCACCGACCGCTCCTGGGCGATGCGGAGCCTGCTCGAGGACGAGCTCGCCGCCGTCCTCGACGGGCCCGCCCCCGCACAGGCCTTCGATCGCAGCTTCAGCGACCTCGGAGTCGACTCGATGACCCTTCTGGAGTTCGCGGACGCGGTCGCGGACCAGACCGGGGTCGGGATACCCGAGACCGTCCTCTTCGACCACCCCACTCTGAACGAACTGGCCGACTACCTGACGGAGAAGTTGGAGGGACAGCGTGCCTGAACACGGTCCGGTGCGGGACGACATCGCCATCGTGGGCATGGCGTGCCGGTTCCCGGGAGGGGTGAACACCCCCGAAGAACTGCGGGACATGGTCGTCCAGGGCCGCGACGCCGTGGGCGACTTCCCCGACAACCGCGGCTGGGACACCGCGGACCTCTACGATCGCGCCTACGCCCGGCAGGGCGGCTTCCTGTATGAGGCCGACTCCTTCGACGCGGCCTTCTTCGGGATCCGACCCGCGGAGGCGAAGGCCATGGACCCCCAGCAGCGGGTGCTGTTGGAGGTGGCCTGGGAGGCGGTCGAACGGGCCGGGATCGTGCCGTCGAGCCTCAAGGGCTCGTCGACGGGCGTCTTCGTCGGCGTGATGCCCAACGAGTACGGGATGCCGCTGTGGCGCTGGCAGGACGAGACGGCCGGGTACATGGGGACCGGCACCTCCACCAGTGTCGCCTCCGGCCGCATCTCCTACCTGCTCGGACTGGAGGGCCCGGCGCTCACCATCGACACGGCCTGTTCGTCGTCGGGCGTGGCCATCCACACCGCCGTGCGGTCGCTCAGGAGCGGGGAGACGGACCTGGCCCTCGTCGGCGGCTGCACCGTTCTCGCGGGACCGGGCATGTTCGTCGACTTCGCCAAGAACCACGCGCTCTCGCCCGGGGCGCGCTGCCGCACCTTCTCGGACGCCGCCGACGGCACCGTGTGGGCCGAGGGCGCGGGCGTCCTCGTCCTCGAACCACTCGCCAAGGCCCGACGCCTCAACCGCCGCGTCCTCGGCGTCATCAAGGGGACGGCGGTCAACCAGGACGGAGCCAGCAACGGGCTGACCGCCCCCAACGGCCGTGCCCAGGCCAAGGTCATCACCCAGGCGCTGGCCGACGCGGGACTCGCCCCCCAGGACGTCCAACTGGTCGAGGCGCACGGCACGGCGACCCGGCTCGGCGACCCCATCGAGGTCAACGCGATCAGCGCCACCTACGGTCGGGGCGACCGTGAGGCCCCGGTCTTCCTCGGCTCCCTCAAGTCCAACATCGGCCACTCCATGGCCGCGGCCGGAGTCGGCGGCGTCATCAAGTGCGTCACCGCGATGCGCGCGGGAGTGATGCCTCGGACGCTCCACGTCGACGGGCCGCTCAACACACATGTCGACTGGTCGAACTCGGTCGAGGTGCTGCGGGAGAACCGGCCCTGGGCCTCCCGGGACGGGGTCCGGCGCTGCGCGGTCTCCTCCTTCGGCGTCAGCGGCACGAACTCGCACGTGATCCTGGAGGGCTGGGACGACGAACCGGCCGCGGACCCCGGTGACGGGGCGGAGGACCGCCCGACCCTGCTCAAGCTCTCGGCCGCGACCCCCACGGCCCTTCGGACCTACGCCGAGGCCGTGGCCGCCCGGCTGGAGTCGGACGAGGCCCCGTTGGACGGTGTGGAGCACTCCCTGATGCTCGCCCGCCAGGACTTCGACCACCGCGCGGTCGTGCCGGGCGGTAACCGCGGCGAGCTGATCGCCGCCGCCCGCGCGTTCGCCGCGGACCCCGCGGACTCACCGGCCGTGTACGGCGACGCCCGCCCCGTCCGCCGCCCGGTGTTCGTCTTCCCGGGCCAGGGCTCGCAGTGGCCGGAGATGGCCCGGACACTGCTGGGGCAGTCCGACGTCTTCCGGCTCCGGGTCGAGGAGTGCGCCCAGGCCTTCAAACCACACCTCGACTACGAGGTCATGCAGGTCCTCTCCGGCGAACGGACGGACATCGACCTGGAGCGCACCGACGTCATCCAGCCGCTGCTGTTCTGCGTCATGCTCGGCCTGGCCGAGATGTGGCGCTCGGTCGGAGTGGAGCCCGCCGCCGTGGTCGGCCATTCACAGGGCGAGGTCGCGGCCGCCTGTCTGGGCGGCGCCCTCAGCGTGGAGGACGCCGCCCGTGTCGTCGCCTGCCGCAGCCGGCTCCTGGAGGAGTCGGGACGCGGCGGCATGGCCGCGCTCGCCGTCTCCCCGGAGACGGCGCGGCGACTCATCGGTGAGGCCGACGCCGACCTGGTCGTCGCGGCGACCAACGGCCCCGACTTCGTCCTCGTCTCCGGCGATGACGAGCCGGGGATCGAGCGCCTGCTCGACCTCTGCGACGGCCGTGACGTCTACGCCCGCCGGGTGCCGGTGAAGTACGCCTCGCACTCACCCACCGTGGACGCCCTGCGCGACGACATCCTGGCGGCTCTGTCCGACGTCACCCCGACCCGCTCCACGATCCCCATGTTCTCCACCGTGGGAGCCGAGCCGGTCGAGGGCGACGAACTCGACGCCGCGTACTGGTACCGCAACCTGCGCGGACAGGTGCGGTTCGCTGAGACCGTCGCCGAGATGACCGCACGCGGCTATGACGCGTTCATCGAGGTCAGCCCGCATCCCGTGCTGGTCGGCTCCCTGGAGGGGATCGTGCGGCAGACCGGCGGCGACAGCCCGGTCACCCCGACCCTCAGACGCGACCAGGGGACCTGGGAACGCTTCCGCACGGCCGCCGGTGAGGCCTACGTGCGCGGCCACACGATCGACTGGCGCGCCCTGAGCGGTGATCCAGGGGAGGCCGAACCGCCTCTGGTGGATCTGCCCACCCACCCCTTCGAACGGCGGCGCTTCTGGCTGTCCGGCCCGGCGGCCCCGAGCTCGGCACCGCCCACCGCCTCCGTCCGTGACGGGGGACATCCCTTCCTCTCCTCCGTCGTGTCGACGCACGACGGGACGGTCCTCCTCAGCGGAGACCTGTCCGTGCGCAGCCACCCGTGGCTCATGGACCACAGCGTCGAGGACACCGCTCTGCTGCCCGGCACCGCCTTCCTGGAGCTGCTGCTGGCCGCCGGTCGCGAGGTGGGCTGTCCCGACGTCGAGGAGATGATGCTCTGGGACCCGCTCCCGGTTCCCACGGACGGATCCGCCGTCGACATCCAGGTGTCCGTCCGACCGCCCGAGCCGCGGGGCGCGCGTCCCGTCGCGGTCTACTCGCGCCCGAGGGGAGACGAGGAGTGGTCGTGCCACGCCGAGGGGGTGCTGACCCCGGGCGGTACGGCCGCGCGGGACACCGACCCGACCGACGCGGTCCGCGCGGGCCGGGACGGCGAGCCGCTGCCCGCGGACGCCATGTACGAGCTGCTGCGCGGCCGCGGATACGGTTACGGGCCCGCCTTCCGCGGGGTTTGTGAGGCCGAGGACCACGGCGAGCTCAGCCGCTCGCGCATCGTCCTCCCGGACGCCGCACGCGTCAACCACCGCGGCTTCACGATCCATCCGGCGCTCACCGACGCCGCGCTCCACGCCGCCGTCGCCACCGGGCTGCTGGGCACCGCCGACCCCGGAAGCGTCGCCGTCCCCTTCGCGTTCAGCGGTGTGCGGCTGGGGGAGGCGGCCGGCGGCGAGGTCTGCCACGCGATCGCGCGCCGCACCGACGACAACGCCGTCTCGCTCGTCCTGACCGACCGGTCCGGAGCGGTGCTGCTGACCGTGTCGCGCATGGTCGTGCGCGACCTCGCGGTCGCCCCGGCCGCCCAGGACGGCACCGACACCGCCACCCTCTACGAGCTGGACTGGCGTCCGCCCACCACCGAACCGGCGGACGACGTTCGCCTCTGCGCGGTCAGCGAGGACGACGGCCGTCTCCACGCCGTCCTGCGGGACGCCAGCAGAGGCGGCATCTCGGTGGCGACCCTGGACGAGGCCCTCATGGTCATCAGCGGCCTCCCCGGAAGATGGCAGATCGCCGTCGCCGTCTCCGAGACGGAGGGCACGGTCGGCGATCAGGCCCACGGGACGGCCGCCGCCGCCCTGGACACACTCCAACGGTGGCTCGGCGAGGAGGACCTCGCCGACCGCGTGCTGCTCACCCTCGTCACGCGCCACGCCGTCGCCGTCCCCGGCGACGGGGAGTTCCGCCTGGGCGCGAGCGCGGTGTGGGGCATGGTCCGCTCGGCGCAGACCGAACACCCCGGTCGGGTCCGGATCGTCGACGTCGACGACGCGGCACTGGGTGAGCCCGAGGCCGTGGCCGCGGCGCTCAAGCGCTCCGAACCACAGCTCGCCGTCCGCGGCGGCCGGGTGCTGTGCCCGCAGCTGACCCATCACAGGCCGGGCCGGGCCGCTCCCCCCGATCCGGGCGACGGTGCCGTCGTCATCACCGGCGGAACCGGCACCCTCGGCCGTGAACTGGCCCGACACCTGGTGACCCGCTGGGGCGTGCGCTTCCTCGCCCTGGTGAGCCGAAGCGGGGACGGCGCTCCGGGGATCGCCGAGTTCCGCGACGAGCTGTCAGGGCTCGGCGCGGCGGTCCGGGTCGTCGCGGCCGACACAGCCGACGCCGATGACGCCCGCCGGGCGTTGGCCGAGGTGCGGGAGTGGCGGCCGATCACCGGTGTGGTGCACGCGGCGGGCCTGCTGGACGACGCCATCGTCTCCGCCATGACCCCCGAACAGCTGCACCGGGTACTGCGGAGCAAGGTCGACTCCGCCGTGGCCCTGGACGACGCCACGCGCGACGACGACCTGCGGTTCTTCACGCTCTTCTCGTCGATCTACGGTGTGCTGGGCGGCCCGGGGCAGGCGAACTACGCCGGCGCCAACACCTTCCTTGACCACTTCGCGGCGTGGCGCCGCTGCGAGGGACGGCCCGCCAACGCGGTCGCCTGGGGACTGTGGTCCGAGTCCACCGGAATGACGGGCCACCTCGACGAGCGCGACCTGCTGCGACTGCGCCGCAACGGTGTGGCGCCGTTCTCCGTCGGCGAGGGGCTGGAGCTCTTCGACCGCGCCCTCGCCAGTGACGCGGCCGTGCTGGTGGGCGGACGTGTGGCGCTGCCCGACGCGAACGCGCCCGACCCGGCCGACGTGCCGTTCCTGCTGGGCGAACTGACGGCCCGGCGCGACCGCGGGACCGCCGCCCCGGGCCCCGCCGCCGGACGGGGCGCCGCGACGCGCCACGGCTCGGCCCCGACCGACGGTGACGCCTCCCGGTCCCGGTCGTCCGGTTCCGACGGCGCGGACTCCGGCGGCGCGTCCGTCCTCGCCGTGCTGAACGATCCGGACGCGTCCGCGGACCGGCGCACCGCCGTACTGCTCAACCTGGTCACGGCACGCAGCGCCGAGCTGCTCGGCACCCGGCCCGAACGCGTCGACCCGCAGAGGTCCTTCTACGAGATGGGATTCGACTCCCTGACCTCCGTGGAGCTGCGCACACGGCTCGGCCGGGCGCTGGACGTCCGGCTCGGGGCGACCGCGGTCTTCGACCACCCCACCCCCCAGGCCCTGACCGAGCACGTCCTCGGACTGTTCGCACCCCCGGAGGAGGGAGCGACGACGCAGGCGGGCACCGCCGAGCCCGACGGAACGGAGCGAGACACCCGCACGGAGCCGGTGCCAGGGGCCGCCCGCCCCGACCCCGGGGAGTTCGGCCTCACCAAGCTCCAGGAGGCCTACGTCGTCGGCCGCGCGGGCGACTTCGAACTGGGCGACGTGCCCACCGTGCTGTACATCGAGGTCGACCTCACCGGATTCGACGTCGCGGCGGCCGAGCGCGCGCTGCGCACGCTCATCGGGCGGCACGAGATGACGCGGGCGGTCTTCTCCCCCGAAGGGACCCAGCGCGTGCTGGGTGAGGTGCCGGAGTACCGCATCGCCGTGGAGGACCTCCGCGACCTCGGAGAGGAGGAGCGGACGGCCCGTCTGACGGAGCTGCACGACCAGCTGCGCACGCACGGTTTCGACATCACGGCCTGGCCGCTGTTCCTGGTGCGCGCCACGCGCCTGACCGACCGCGTCACCCGCCTGCACGTCGCCGTGGACGTGCTCATCTCGGACGGCGGGAGCAGCACACTGCTGTTCAACGAGTGGGCTCGGCTGTACCGGGACCCGCGTGCCCAACTGCCGCCGGTCGGACCGTCGTTCGAAACGTTCGTGCGCGGGATCCGCGCGCACGGCGAGTCGGAGGCGGTCGCACCGAGCCGGGAGTACTGGCGTGAGCGCGCGGCCGGACTGCCGCCCGCGCCCGAGCTCCCGCTCACCGTCAGCCTGGGCGACGTGCGGACCCCGGACTTCGGCAACCGGTGCCTGCGGATCAGCGCGCCGGAGTGGGCGGCGTTCCAGCGCAACGCCGCGGCGGCCGGGGTGACCCCGTCCTGCGCGGTCCTGACCGCCTACTGCCACGTACTGGCGCGGTGGTCCAAGACCCCGGACTTCACGGTCACCATGCTGGTCTCCCAGCGCAGCGGGGTCCTCGACGAGGACATGTCCCGGACGGTCGGCAACTTCTCCTCGACCAGCCTCCTGGAGGTGCACATCGACCCCGGAGCTCCCTTCCGCGAGAACGCCGCGGCGATCCAGCGGCAACTGCTCCACGACATGGAGCACGTCGCCTACACGGGTCTCGACGTCCTGCGCGACCTGGGCCGCCTGGACGGCGGCGCCGGACGGGCGCGGATGCCCGTGGTCTTCAACAGCACCCTCGGAAGCGGCCCGCGCGCCGGGGGAGCGGAGGAGGCGGGGCCGATCGGCGCGCTGTGCCGACTCGGCGAGTCCGGCGTCCCGGTGTGGAGCGGTGTCCGCACACCCCAGGTGATCCTGGACCACCAGGCCTTCGAGGAGGAGGGGTGCCTGGTCCTCAACTGGGACGTCGTCGAGGAGGTCTTCCCCGAGGGAACCGTGGACGACATGTTCACCGCTTACGAAGGGCTGATCCGTGAACTCTGCCGTTGACAACGCCTGGACTCGGCCCGCCTGGTCCGAGCCGCACGGCGGCGCCGACACCATCCCGCCGGCCGCCGAGCACGTCTTCGCCGAGGACGCCCTGCTCCACCGCGACGTCGTGGCCCAGGCGGCGAGGACGCCGGAGGCCGTGGCCGTCGTCAGCGAGAGCCGGTCGCTGACCTACGGGGAGCTGGACGCCGAGTCCGCTCGCGTGGCCAGGGACCTGGCCGACAGCGGGGCGGGCCCGGAGGACCTGGTCGCCGTCACCATGGAGAAGGGATGGGAACAGGTCGTCGCCTGCCTCGGTGTGCTGCGGGCCGGGGCCGCCTACGTGCCCGTCGACCCGCGGTGGCCCGCGCGCCGGGTACGCGGCATCATCGAGGCGGCCGGGATCGGCCGGGCGCTGGTGCAACCGTGGCTGCGCGACGCCGTCGAGTGGCCCGAGGGCGTGTGGGTCCGAGAGGTGGCGCCGCCCGCGCCGGACGACCCGGTGGTGGCCCCTCCGGAGGTGAAGCCGTCGCCGCGCGACCTCGCCTACGTCATCTACACCTCCGGCTCCACCGGTACCCCCAAGGGGGTGATGATCGAACACGGCCCCGCGCTCAACACCGTTCTCGACGTCAACGGGGAACTGGGCCTGACGTCCCGGGACCGGGTCTTCGCCCTGTCGGCGCTCAACTTCGACCTGTCCGTCTACGACGTCTTCGGACCGCTGTCCGTCGGCGGTGCGCTGGTCATCCCCACACCGGAGGAACTGCGGGAGCCGGACGCGTGGCTGCGGCGCATGCGCCAGGACGGCGTCACCGTCTGGAACAGTGTTCCGGCACTCATGGCGATGCTGTGCGCGTACGTGCCGACCGACATGCCCCTGCCCGCCCTTCCGCCGCTGCGCGCGGTGCTGATGAGCGGCGACTGGATCCCGGTGGCGTTGCCCGCCGACATCCGGAGACTGTTCCCCGAGGCCGCGCAGTGGAGTCTCGGCGGAGCCACGGAGGCGTCCATCTGGTCCATCTGGCACCGGATCGTCGCCTCCGACGGAGAGCTGCCGTCGATCCCGTACGGGGTGTCGATGCGCAACCAGCACGTGTTCGTCGCCGACCGTGCGATGCGGCCGCGTCCGCCGTGGGTCCCCGGCGAGATCCACATCGCCGGGGCCGGGCTGGCACGCGGTTACCTGGGGGACGCCGAACGCACCGCCCGCAGCTTCGTCACCGACCCCGCCACTGGGCGGCGCCTGTACCGCACCGGTGACTGGGGACGCCTCCTGCCCGACGGTGAGATCGAGTTCCTCGGGCGTGAGGACATGCAGGTGAAGGTCGGCGGTCACCGCATCGAGCTCGGAGACGTGGAGGCGGCTCTGCTCGGCTGCCCGGGGGTCCGGGACGCCGTGGCCGTGGTTCGCGGCGACCGCGACAAGAAGCGCCTCACCGCCCACGTCCTCCTGCGGCCGGACGCCGCCCACACGGGCGCCGAGCTGCGCGAGATGCTGACCGACCGGGTCCCGGGTTACATGGTTCCGGCGGCCGTCACGGTTCGCGACGCCTTCCCCCTGACCTCCAACGGCAAGGTGGACCGGGCCGCGCTGACCGCCGTCCCGGACGGTCCGGCGGCGGAGGACGAGGCCGCCGCGCCTCCGGCCGACGACGAGGAGAAGCTGCTGCTGGACATCTGGGGAGCGTTCTTCGAGGCGCCCGCACTGTCCGTGACCGACGACTTCTTCGAACTGGGCGGCGATTCGCTGCTGGCGGTGCGGCTCGTGTCGGCGGTGCGCCGGGAACTGGGCGCCGACCTTCCCGTGGCCGCCCTGTTCGCCGCCCCCACCATCCGCGAACTGGCCCGGAGGGTGCGTGAGGAGAGGGTTGGCACGCCATCGAACGACCGTCCCGTCGTGGTGCCGATCAGGGCCGAGGGGACGGCCACGCCGCTGGTGCTGGCCCACCCCGTGGGCGGAGAGGTGCTGTGCTACGCCGAGCTGAGCCGTCGGCTCGGCGGGGACCAGCCCGTCTACGCGCTGCAGTCGCCGCACCCGCACGAACGGGAGCTGACCCTCACCGAGCTCGTGGCCGACTACGCGCGGGCCGTCGCGCGGGACGTTCCGGGGAGCGCCTACCGTCTCGCCGGGTGGTCGATGGGCGGTCTGCTGTCCCTGGAGCTCGCCCGGGAACTGGAGTCGCTGGGGCACGTCGTCGAACGGGTGGACGCGATCGACGTGACGGAGACCCCCGGGGACCTGGAGAAGGCCGAGGTGGGCGAAGCGCGGCTGCGCTCCTGGCTCGCCCGCGACCTGGCGGGTCTCACCGGCCACGGAGCCGACGCCGACCTTGAGTGCTCCTCCTTGGAAGAGCTCTTCTCCACGTTGGGTGAACGTGGGATCCTTCCCGGCGATATCGACCTGGCCGAGTTCGAGTCGACCTTCGCGCGCTTCGCCGCGAACGCCCGGGCGCTCGCGGGATACCGGCCCGAGCCGTATCCCGGAGCGGTCCACTTCATCCAGGCGGTGTCGGGCGGCGGCGCTGTGACCGCCGAGTCCTGGCTGCCCGTGTGCGAGGGGGGTGTCACGGTCGCGGAGGTTCCCGGCGACCACTACACACTGCTGACACCGGAGCACGTCGACGCCGTGGTCGCCGAGCTGCGCGCCCCCTCACCGCGGCCGGTGAAGCCGGTCGGAGCCTGACGCCCACCGGAACGCGAACGCCGCGGCGCGTTCGGCGGGGAACCCCTCGCCGGGCGCGCCGCGTGGCGGAGTGGGTCGTGCCGGCGGGCTGGGCACAAAAGAAACCGCCGGGCCTGTGTGGTGTCCAGGTCCGGCGGTATCTCCACTGTCTCAAGGTGGCGCACTCGGGAGGACTCGAACCCCCAACCTTCTGATCCGTAGTCAGATGCTCTATCCATTGAGCTACGAGTGCAGGTCTTCAGTTGTGTGTCGCCCGGTTGGCCTTGCCTCCCTGGCGACGTCTCCGACTCTATCACGGTGTCGGGAGGGCTTCGTGCACTTTTCTGGTGTGACCCGGGACATGGGGTGCGCGGCGTCGCTCCCGGCCTGGACTCAACCCCGCCCGCCCGGCTCCGCGCTGAGCAACCGTCCCGCCGCGAGCGCCCGGTCGATCAGCTCGTCCCGGGCCTCCTTGGCGGCCCGCGCGCTCAACGCCTCGTCCCGGAGCAGGCCAGCGCTCGCGCCCTCCTCCGCGGACACCCGCGCGCTGAGTTCGGAGATCCGCTCCTCACGGGCCTCGGCGCGCTCGATCTGCTCCCACTCGGTGTGCGCCCGCAGGGCCTCCCCGACAGCGGCACCGTACTCCCGGATCGGGTCTACCTGGGCGGACAGCTGTTCGTAGGCCGCCTCCTGCCGCTCGTTCTGCCGTGCCAGCAGGGCGCGCGCCCGGTCCGACGCGGCATCGGCGGTCTCCTTCCCGTGCTCCGCCCGCAGCCGCTGGTACCGGTACAGGGCCGACGCGATCCGCCACTCCTCGGCGCGCAGCACCCCCAGCGGCTGTTCGGCGTCGAACGACTCACCCATGACCTTTCCCGCCGCCCACAGCGTGTTGATCGTCTTCTGCACGTCGGCGAGTAGGTCCGAGCCGCGCGCGTCGAAGTCCGCCGGAACCAGGTAGCGGTGCGCGTGGGCCGCGGCCAAGCGGTCGTTCCGACTCCAACCGAAGGCCACCCACAGGGCAACAGCGGTGTAGACCACCGTGGGGGTGTACCACACGAGGACAGAGGACGGCCACGGCCCCGCGGGGACGGACATCCAGCTGACGAGCGTCACGGGCAACACCGACAGACTGAACCAGATCCATCCCCGACGAGCCCCGTTTCCGCGGAGCCGGGCGGGCAGCGACGTACGCGGGGTCATGCGGATCGCGGCGATCCCGCCGACGGCCACCACGACCGCGTGGACGAGCAGTCCCACGAGGTACCAGCCGGTCATCTCCAGCATGAGCCATACGTTCCCCAGCAGCCAGGCGAGGTTGAGCGGCGACGGCGATGCCGCCCACGAGCAGCCTTCCCCGGTGCCCCGACCAGGGGCGGGCGGTGTCCGTCTCGCGGAGGAGAGAGGACGGGTTCGCCCGCAGGCGGGCGGTGACGTCCGGAGGCAGTTCGGGATCGAACACCGGGCGGACGCCGTTGCTCATCGTGCTGTGGATTCTTCCGCGCCGTCCCATACGCACCGCCTCGCCTCGGGGTGGAGCCGCACCGGCATCCACCCCTGAGACGGGCGGCAGCGTGTTCCGGTTGCGTCCCGGTCAGCCCCGGGCCGCCTCCTCCACGGAGGCCGCCCACAGGGAGACCGCGGTGTCGACCTGCTCTCCGTTGACCACCAGCGGCGGGATCATCCGGACGACGTTCCCCGCCGGGCCGCAGGTGAGGAGGAGGAGTCCGTTCCCGGCGGCGGCCTGCTGGGCGCGCAGGGCCGTGGCCCCGTCGGGCGACCCGTCGGGCGCGGTGAACTCGTTGGCCAGCATCAGGCCGCGTCCGCGCACGTCACCGATCACCGGGTGGGCCCCGGCGACCTTCTCCAGGCCCTGCCGCAGACGCTCGCCCATCCGCGCCGAGTTCTCCACCAGGCCCTCCTCCTGGATCACGTCCAGGGTGGCGATCGCCGCCGCGCACGCCACCGCGTTGCCGCCGTACGTGCCGCCCTGAGACCCCGGCCACGCCTTGGCCATGATCGACTCCGGCGCCGCGATCGCCGACAGCGGGAAGCCGCTCGCCAGCCCCTTGGCGGTGATGACGATGTCCGGGCGCACCCCCGAGGGCTCGTGGCCCCAGAAGGTGCCGGTCCGGCCGAAACCGGTCTGCACCTCGTCCAGGACCAGGAGGAACCCGTGCTGGTCGGCGCGTTCGCGCAGCCCCCGGAGGAAGGAGTCAGGTACGGGCACGTAGCCCCCCTCGCCCAGCACCGGCTCGATGAACACCGCCGCGGTGTCCTTCGGTGAACTCACCGTGGTCAGCTGGTAGTCGAACTCCCGCAGCGCGTGGGCGACCGCGTCCTCCTCGGCCATCCCCAGGCGGTAGGCGTACGGGAACGGGCTGACCACGACCCCGGGCACGAGAGGGCCGATCCCCGCCCGGATCTTCACGCCGGAGGTGGTCAGCGACGCCGCGCCCATCGTCCGTCCGTGGAAGGACCCCTGGAACACGATCGCGTTCTGCCGCCCGGTCGCCTGCCGCGCCAGTCGCAGCGCCGCCTCCACGGCCTCGCTGCCGGAGTTGACGTAGAACAGCCGGTCGACGCCCTCCGGGAGGACGTCTCCGAGCCGCTCGGTGAGCCTCAGCAGCGGCCGGTGCATCACGGTGGTGTACTGGCCGTGGATGAGCGTGGCGACCTGCTCCTGGGCTGCGGCGACCACCCTGGGGTGGCAGTGGCCGGTGCTGGTGACGCCGATGCCCGCGGTGAAGTCGAGGTAGCGGCGGTCGTCCTCGTCGTAGAGGTAGGCGCCCTCACCCCGTGCCGCGAGAACGGGGGTCGCCTGCTTGAGGATCGGGGAGAGCTCCGCCATGCGCTGTCTCACTTCCGTGGTTGCGTGTTCTGTAGGATTGTTGACAATCGACGGTGCTATGGAAACATCCGTGTCGGGCGGTGTCCAGAGGGCTCACGCCGGGCAGTTCTGACCGCGGGTGGCCCACCCGGGGCAGTGCGTGACTGGAGAGTGGGGAACATGTCGGATCAGGAAGCACGGGTCGTCGCACAGGTGGACAAGCGGCTCTTCCTCGGAGGGCAGTGGCGTGACGCCGCGTCCGGGGCGACCTACGCGGTCGAGGACCCCTCCACGGGGGAGACGCTGTGCGAGGTCGCCGACGCGGGCAAGGAGGACGCCCTCGTCGCCCTCGACGTGGCGCACCGGACCCAGCGGGAGTGGGCCGCGGTCGCTCCCCGCGCCCGTGGCGAGATCCTGCACCGGGGCTACGAGCTCCTGATGGAGCGGCAGGAGGACCTGGCCGTCCTCATGACCCTGGAGATGGGCAAACCCCTGCCCGAGGCGCGCGGCGAGATCGCCTACGCCGCCGAGTTCCTCCGGTGGTTCTCGGAGGAGGCCGTGCGGATCGAGGGCGGCTTCTCGACCTCACCCGACGGCAAGTCGCGCTTCCTCATCATGCGACAGCCCGTCGGTCCCTCCATGCTCATCACGCCCTGGAACTTCCCCATGGCGATGGGCACCCGCAAGATCGGACCCGCGATCGCGGCCGGGTGCACGGCGATCCTCAAGCCCGCCCACCAGACCCCCCTGTGCGCCCTCGCCCTGGCGGGCATCCTGGCCGAGGCCGGGCTGCCGGAGGGCGTCCTCAGCGTCATCCCCACCACGTCGCCCGGAGCCGTCACCGAACCCCTCCTGAGCGACGGCCGTATCCGGAAGCTCTCCTTCACCGGATCGACGGCGGTCGGGCGCAAACTCCTCGAACAGAGCGCGGGGCAGGTCCTGCGCACCTCCATGGAACTCGGCGGCAACGCGCCGTTCCTGGTCTTCGACGACGCGGACCTCGACGCCGCGGTGGACGGCGCGATGCTCGCCAAGATGCGCAACATCGGTGAGGCCTGCACCGCCGCCAACCGCATCTACGCCCAGTCCGGCGTGGCCGCCGAGTTCGCCGCGCGGCTCAGCGAGCGCATGGGCGCGCTGCGGCTGGGCCGTGGCGTGGACGAGGGCGTCCAGGTGGGGCCGCTGATCGACGACAAGGCGCGCCGGAAGGTCCAGACGCTCGTGGACGACGCGGTCGGCAGGGGGGCGCGGGTGCTGGTCGGCGGCGGGGCCGCGGAGGGGCCCGGGCACTTCTACCAGCCCACCGTGCTCGCCGACGTACCCATGGACAGCGAACTCTCCTACACCGAGATCTTCGGTCCGGTCGCCCCCGTGCTCACCTTCGAGACGGAGCAGGAGGCTGTGGCCGCCGCCAACGACACCGAGTTCGGCCTGGTCAGCTACCTCTACACCCGCGACCTCAACCGGGCGTTCCGGGTCAGCGAGGCGCTGGAGGCGGGCATGGTCGGACTCAACCAGGGCATCGTCTCCAACCCCGCCGCGCCGTTCGGGGGCGTGAAGCACTCCGGCCTGGGCCGTGAGGGCGGACGTGTGGGCATCGACGAGTTCCTCGACACGAAGTACGTGGGCATCGGCGGGCTCTGACCGCCCACCCGATGTGGTTCGGGCGCCGACAGGGTTCTGCGAGACGCAGGCGAGCCGCGTGGCGAGGAACGGGCGACAGGCGCGGCCGAGGATGAAGAATCCCTGTCTCCGGGGCGCCCGGACCCGGGCCCGAGCGCGGCGGAGACCCCAAGGAAACACCGCCGCTAGGGCTCCGTTCTCGGAGGCTCCCCGTTGATGCGCTCGACCGTGTCCACCATGTGCGACTCGATCAGCTCGAGCACGCCCAGCCGCTCCTCGGCCCCGTCGACGATGGCGTCGAGGATGCGGCGGTGCTCGTCGAGGATCTCCTCGGGCTCTGGGTACACGTCCTGCATGACCGTCAGGCACATGCGGGTCTCCACCAGCAGTGTCTGCGCCATCCGCTCCAGGCGGCTGTTGCCCGCACAGCTCACGAGCGTCTGGTGGAAGGCCTGGTCGGCGTCGCTCATCGCGTTCCGGTCCCGGCTCTGGGCCGCCTCGGCCAGCCGGTCCAGCGCGGGGGGGAG